>CAZAXY010000039.1:0-27315 GCA_964489125.1 uncultured Saprospiraceae bacterium | reverse complement strand
TAGCAGTGAGTTTCGAGAATGATGAAGATTTTTGGTTTCAGACTTCGTCAGATGGTGTAAATTTTACTATTGAGGAAGACTGGATTCATCAGGTTGATTTTGAAAATAATGAGCCACAGTTAGAGGAACTAATTCTTGAAGGCCCGTTTTCATCTACGACTTACTTTAGATTTAGGGCCGATGCCACTGCCAATGGTGATCAAGTCTATATTGATGACGTCCTGATCGAAACATGTGAAGAACCAGATGTGCCAGAGATAGTCACGGCGTTATCCGATACCTCCGTTTGCAATGGCTCATCCATTACACTTCAACCAGAGATAGATGACCCAAATGGTATTATTGTGAGCCATGAATGGATTGTATTACCATCTTCAACGGCGTCGGAGTTTGACTTAACAGGGACTAACTCGTCCAGTCTTTCTATAAGTGCTGAGGATGCGATTCCTGGAACTATTGACCTAAGATATTTAGTCAGTGATGGTAATGGAGTTGTCGGTAGCGCTGATGTGACCGTATTTTTACTTGGGGTTGATCCATGTGTTATAGAGACCTCTGTCGATACTATCTGTAATGGTACAACTCTCACCCTTGATGCAACTACAAGATTTGATGTTTTTCCTGATTTTGGTGAAGTTCCAGCTAGTGATTCTGGTGAAGGCATCTCTATTCTTCATGAAATCATAGGTGTCCAATCGCCCGAAGGCGTTCTATTGACTATCACTTTACCAACCTGGGATGATCATTTTGATGAGATCATATTAAATGGGAATCAGATTATTCCGAGGGTTCTCCAGCCCCAATCATGGAATGAAGGAGGGATGCGAACGGATCGCCCTTGGCTGCCCAATATTAATGGCCTCCCAAGATCAATTATCACCATAACAAGCGACGAAGTGAGATACTTTAGTGCCCTAACTGTTACTAGCACAGAAATGGTAGAGGTCTTTCCTACAAATTGGGTCACTACGCCACAAAATTTTGTTGTAGGGACTAATACTTTCCATTTTGGAATTCAAAATACACAAGGCCCAACAAGTGGGAGTTGGATTTTAGAAGCTATTGGAATAATTGGATATTCCTATCTATGGTCCACTGGTGAGACAACAGCGATGATAGAGGCCGCCCCACAAGAGACTACTAATTATGGCGTAGTCATAACTGCACCAAACGGCTGTGTAACTTCTTGTGACAGAACCATTTATGTAGATAATCCTATAGTGGAGCTTTCAGATGATACTATTAGCATTGGTGAGATCATTCAAGTTGAACCGACAGTAACTGACAATAGTGGATCACTATCATATCAATGGAGAGTCATTTCTGATGGTAACACGGGTTTGATACTTAACAATACAGAAACCGAGACATTAACAGTAGATGGTACTGAGATATCCACAGAGGGACAAGAACAAGTAGAATTGGTAGTTACCAACAGTGCTGGTTGTAATGACATTGATACAATGACAATTACTGTTGTGGAATCGATTAATTCTAGTTGTGCCTTGGTTTTAAATTTTTTCAATGAGGAACAATTTTCATGGGGATTTGGTGTGCAGAATTCAGCTGCAATTGATGTAGACTCTTGGCGGGTTATAATTTCGAATGCTACCTACGAAATAGACGCCACTCAGATTACTAACAACAACCTTTTTGTACATGCTCAAATTAATAATGGAGATGGGACGTTTGATCATACATTCACAGGAAGCGGTGGAATACCTGCATTTGGCAGCCTTCCAAACTTTGAATGGCAAGGAGTGAATTTTGGAGACCCTATAAGTTCAGAAGGAATAGAGGTTGAATGTGAATCGGAATCTGACCTGATGGATTGCGATTTAATAGCAAACTTCTTCAATGAGCAACAGTTCGCTTGGGGATTTGGGGTCCAAAACACAACAGCTGAAGACATAGGTAGTTGGCAAGCACGAATCTCTAATGCTAATTATGAACTTGATCCTAGTCAAATTACTAATAATAATCTCTTTTCATACTCACAAGCCAATAATGGAGATGGGACGTTTGATCATACATTCACAGGAACTGGTGGAATATCTGCATTTAGCAGCCTTCCAAACTTTGAATGGCAAGGAGTGAATTTTGGAGGCCCCATAAGTTCAGATGGAATAGAATTCAGATGTGACGTAGCAACTGGAGACCCCTGTGCTCAATTTGGAACTGTTGTCATAGAAGATACCAATATATGCTCTGGCGAAAGTATCCAGATTCAGCCTACAATAATAGGTGACATTGGCCTCGTTCCATCTTATGAATGGAACCTTATATCTGACGGAAGTACTGGGCTGGAACTATCCAATACATCCTCAGAAATCCTTACTCTCAATGCTGCCGCTGATGTAGCAAGCGGAGCGGAGCTGATCAGGCTTGTTATTACAAATAGTATTGGCTGTACCACTAGTGATACAATGACCGTAACTATTGGAATGTCAGCAGAACGTACAATCGAATATGTCGGATGTCAAGGAGATGGCTATGGTGTTATAGTAAATGATGTTCTGTATGATGAATTTAATCCGAGCGGAGTGGAGATAATTCCAACTGCATTAGGTTGCGATAGCATCATAAATGTTGATTTAGTCTTTAACGAACCAGTCGTTGTCGAAGCAGGTGCTATACCATTCAGTGTTTGCAGTTCAACAGGACTTATTAATTTGATTGATCTTGGAGCTTCGATAACGGGAGGAGCGAACACTGGTTTGTGGACAACCATGGGGGATGGTTCGTTTGATTTACAGGGTGTGTTTAATGTTTCTGGTTCAGCATCTACCTATCTTTTAGGCCCTACAGATATCGAAAACGGTGAGGTGATACTCACCTTAACTTCTACAGACCCTCCTGGGCCATGCGAGCCTGTAGCTGATGCCGTATTAGTTCTTATCAGCGACATTACCTGTAGTCAATTTCCATGGGCGGGTAATTAATGCCGGTATTTTTATAAATAGTTAAGGTTTATTGCTCTTTGGATGATTTATTCTTAGCTATTTTGAGGACCTGCGAAAACCTTTAACCAACCCGTAGTATAAAATGATATGTCTTCGATGGGGTATGACAATACTCCTTCTTATAATATCACTATTTGAATCTAGGTCATCTGGTTATGTCACCGGTGATTACGTACTCATCAATTTAGGAATTGATGTGCTATTGCCACTGACAGATACCCCAGAAACGCCTATAATCCCCGATACATCCGTGTGTGCGGGATCAGATGTTACGATAGATTTTCCAATTGACGAAGGGGAAACACTCACCGAGACGATATTATTTGAGGATTTCGAAGATGCTGAGGTGATTTATACTACTAGTATTCCTGAGTTTACTGACGGTGGTCAAGATTATTTTATACGTACCGATGGCGGCAATATCACAGGAGAGAGTTTTTTAAACATACAGGGTACGAGCTATTTTGCTGCCCAAGACATAAATGGAAAGGGAGCGGCATCTGCTCAGACATTGACCTTCTCCAACATTGATATATCAGGCTTGACTAATCTTGATTTTTCCATTTTTATTGCTGAAGACGATAATGGTTCTTCTGAGAATTGGGATGCACCAGATTTTGTACATATTACTTACAGCATTGATGGCGGAGCACTGCAGAACCTTATTTGGATTGAGAATGATGGCTCAATTACCAATTCGGCACCTTTCATAGACAGTGATTTTGATGGCGATGGTGATGGAGCAGAAATCACTCCGACCTTCACCCAGTTTGTAGCAGCAATAATGGGTACAGGCAATTTGCTAACCCTGACCATAGATATGGATCTGAATGATGATGGCACAGACATCGCCTTTGACAACATCCAAATATTAGGGGATAGAATTGTTGCACCATGTAGCTACAATGTTTATGACTCAGACCCAGCAACTACTGGAAGCGTGCTTCTGGCTGAATCGGTTATTATGTACTCAATTAACACCGTTGTCACTAATACTGAATTTTATGTTACTAAAGTTCAGGACGATTGTGAAAGCCTTGCTGATAGGGTATTGGTGTCGGTACAAGCATTGTCCTCTACAACGATAGATAGCACAATCTGTCTGGGAGACATCATCGATTTCAATGGTCAGATGCTCAGTAGTTCAGGGACCTTCCGAGATACCATAGAGAATGCTGCAATGTGTGACAGCATCGTTACTTTAAATGTAATCGTGGAGCCTTTGCCAGAATTAACGATGATCGTTGATACTCTATGTATCAATGAGACTTCTATTAATCTGATTCAGTATGAGCCTGAAATTTCCCAGTCTCCGGGCACTTTTGAATACAGCCAAGTAACGCCTGTTCGCTCGACAGAATTATTCATATCGGAATATGTAGAAGGCAGCGGTGATAACAAGTGTATCGAGGTATATAATAACACAGGCGAAGACATAGACCTGTCGACCTATGCGATCAATTTCTATTTTAATGGTAGCTCTACAATTTCTAGGAGTTTGAGTTTGTCTGGACAGCTTCTGTCCGATGATGCCTACGTACTGTGTGATGATGGCATAGATCCTGCGTTGGGGGTTGTCGCTGATAGTCTCTTTGGGGGCGCGTTTTACAATGGAGATGATGCGATCTCATTGTCTAACAATGGTTTAGAGATTGACATAATCGGCCAGATCGGCTTTGATCCTGGAGCACAATGGGGCAGTGGATTGATCTCTACTCAAAATAATACGCTTGTTCGCAATTCAAATATCAATGATGGAGACGTTAATGGCATGGATGCCTTTGATCCTGCCGTTGAATGGATTGGATTTGATGAAGATACTTTTGACGATATAGGTACCCACACCTTTAATTCTGTCGTAGTGGTGACGCCACTGTCAACTACAGTAGTATCCGTTTCTGATGGAGATCAGTTCATGGTTGAGTTTACTGATGAGGAGACAGGATGCATGGCAAGTACGGAGATAGAATTTGTAGTGAATGATACTTCATCTACTGCACTTGATATTGCTATATGTCAGGGCGAGATGTTTGATTTTAATGGGCAAGTTTTGAGTGCTTCAGGAATCTTTTTAGATACGCTCATCAATGCTGCAATGTGTGACAGTTTTGTTACGCTCAATCTGCGGGTATTAGAGACTATAGAGGAAATGATAGATACCAGTATTTGTCAAGGCGAATTTATTGAGTTTGGCGGCACCTCAATTAATGAAGCAGGACTGTTCTCAGATACACTAATGAGTATGGCTGGCTGTGATAGTATAGTTCTTTTGAATGTTACATTAAGAGAGCTCTCTAATACAATGATAGATAGCACAATCTGTCTGGGAGACATCATCGATTTCAATGGTCAGATGCTCAGTAGTTCAGGGACCTTCCGAGACACCTTAGAGAATACTGCAATGTGTGACAGCATTGTTACTTTAAATGTAATCGTGGAGCCTTTGCCAGAATTAGCTATGGTTACTGATACTCTATGTATTGACGAGACCTCTGCAGTCGATCTGTCGCGATATGAATCTATAATATCAGACCGATCGGGAACATTCAACTACAGTGAGCAAGAGATTGTTCGCTCTACTGAGTTGTTCATATCAGAATATGTAGAAGGTAGTGGAGATAATAAGTGCGTCGAACTCTACAATAACACAGGCGAAGACATAGACCTGTCGACATATGCTATAGAGATTGTCAGACCGGATGCAGGAGATCTGCGGATTGATTTGACGGGTATCATAACAGCGGATTCAAGCTTTGTCTTGTGTGATAATGGCACCGATATATTCGATGATGCAGATCAAATAGACAATAACCTAGGATACAATGGCGATGATGCGATAGTCCTACTTAATGGAGTAGATACGATTGATGTTATCGGTCAAGTCAATATTGACCCAGGAGGACAATGGGGTAGTGGGTTAACGTCTACCCAGAACAATACCCTCGTACGTAACCCAAGCATTATGGAGGGGGATACTGATGGGAGTGACGACTTTGAACCGAGCTTGGAGTGGATAGGGCTTGAAGAGGATTTCGCTGATAATCTAGGATTACATCAGATTGATCAGAACGTAACAGTCTCCTCTTTGGAGTCCTCTGTGGTTTCGGTGGATGCTGGAGACTTGTTTATTGTGGAGTTCGTTGATTCGCTTACGGGTTGTATTAATATGACTACAATTGCTTTTGAAATTGAGCAGTGCATATTTGACCTTGCTCTTATGAAGGTGCTTTCATCTGGCCAATCCAATACGGTGAATTCAGGAGATATTGTGAGCTTTGATATGACAATTTTTAATCAAGGAGAAGTAGGTGCTTATGATATAGTTGTTCAGGATTATGTGCCAGCCGGATTGATATACAATCCAGTCATAAATGATGCACCATGGGGCTCTGATGCAATATATAATTCGATTGCATTCTTGTCAGCAGGTAGTGATACTACGATTACCATTCGACTGATGGTAGGTGAAAATCCTACTGTTGCCGATCTAATAAATAGCGCTGAGATTATATTTGCCTCAGCATCACAAGGAGGCCCTTTAGCAGTGGATGAAGATGATGATTTATCCAATACAGGTGGCAACTCAGAAGTGGACAACGATGTGGACGACGACATGGACAATATTGATGATCAGGACGATTTCGATTTTGCCAGTTTAAGCTTCTGTGGTGATATACGCTTTACGAATCCAGAGATAGATGATATCGGCATTTGCGACCCTGACTTTGACGGTTCAATAGAGCTAACCCCTTTAGCATTGCAGCTTCCTGCAGATCTGTTTTTCTCTGAATATATCGAGGGACCAAGTGGATTCAACAATAAATGCTTAGAATTATTTAACGGCACTGGTGCCCCAATCAACTTGGCGGGCTATGCGGTTAATCTATATAATTCTGCCCCACGTCTACAACCAGATAGAACACTCAATTTATCGGGAATCATTGCTGATGGAGATGTGTTGGTACTGTGTAACAATGCGGGATTTACGGATGAAGTCGATATCGTTGATAATGATGTTATAAATTACAATGGTGACGACATCGTGAGCTTAACATTTAATGGTTTAATCGTTGATGTGATCGGTCAAATAGGCGTAGATCCGGGAGCTCGGTGGAGATCAGGTGGTGTCTCGACTATGGATCAAACTCTCCGAAGAATACCTTCTATTATATCCGGAGATACTGATGGTTTAGATGTCTTCTTGCCAGATCAAGAGTGGGTTACTCTCGGCGATGACGTCAATGACCCGTCAGACATTGGTCAACATATCATTTCTCCACCATCGCTTAATTCATTTACATTCTTCGATGGAGACCCAGCTCAAGGTGGAGAGCCAATCGCCACACAAGTTGAGTCATTGGAGATTGATATCAACCTAGAGTCTTCTCCAATGGACATATGGGTGACGACACATCCTCTATCTTCGACATGTATGAGCAATGCTATTCCAGTCAGAATTGCCATACGTAATGAAGAATCAACTATGACATGTATAGGCTCAGTCAATGTCAGCGTGGCAGGAGACTGTAGTATAGAAGATTTACCAGTTAATGCATTTTATCAAGGCGGAATAGATCCGATTTTCTTAGAGGTGATTTATATGACTGAAGATGGGGTTTCAATTGATCCTGTAGATGTATCCCAGAACGAGGGCGAGCGATTAATCTATGAGGTTGTAGATACTTGTACAGATCTCATGTGTTGGGGCTTTGTTAATCTGAATTTCAAGGGAGTTCCTGACCCTATTATTGTATCTACAGATACAATATGTTGTCAAGACGATTTAATTGCATCTATAGATATGACTATTGAGGAAGTTATCGAGTCTGTTGGAGCTGGCTGTTATGCACCGCTGAGTAACCCTACAGTGATCACAATGGACAGTATTGAGATATGTGATACATCGATTTTTACACTCTCGTATTTTGCTGATTTTGACCTTGACAGTCGTAAAGAAAACCAACTGCTTTACCAACAATCAATTGTTGTCTTACCTATTGAAATTGACAGTATTCGCACACCAGGCAGTTACAATAGATTGGACTCCTTGACTCTAGTAGATACGATCATCATTAATGAGTGCGCAGACTTCATCGCATCACCGCGAAATGTCGCTGAATATTGGGCTGAGATCATCGACCCCAATGACCAAAATAAGAATGGTTTTCAAGATGGAATTCCATTTGCATATCCTCATATAGCCAAGGGTGTGATAACCGTTCAAGACACGGTAGTAGAGCTCATCGAAATGGAAATTATTCATGAAGACTCTCTCATCATGATTAATGATAGTGTTTGGACTCGAGTGGATGTTATTGAAAAGTTGATAGATACCATCATCACTGTCGCTAACAGAGAAGTAACTGAATATCAACTATTTGGAGAAGACTCCTCCTGTAACATCGTTACAAAATTTATAGACCTGACCAAAGATGGATGTTATGAAGACTCTGAAATTCTAAGGACTTGGACTCTAATCGACTGGTGCAGTAAGACAGTAATAGAATTAGAACAATGGATCATATTTGAAGACCTCTCACCACCCAATTTTGGTGTATTACCATTGGATGTTGAAATAATCGGGGTGGATATGGCGATTGTCAACGGAACAGATACTGTACCCTTGTCTCAGATTGGCGAATTAGTCAATGAAGATGAACTGATAGAGACTATTTTGGTTCAGAGTGCCTTTGATTGTGTGGCTGACTTGGATATGCCTCAATTCAGCAATCTCAGAGATAATTGTACAGCAGCGGAGGCCTTAGAGTTTAGTTACAATATTTCTGATCCTGATGCCATAATTTTGCAGGATGGCAGTGAGATTCTTAACATTTCAGCTGGTGTTCATGAACTAATTATTACAGCCACCGATGAGTGTGGTAACAGTGCTATGCATACTATGACAATTGTGGTTTTGGATAGTGCCGAACCCATTGCGATGTGTCAGGAAAGAATACACCTAAGTTATGCTCAAAATCAGGAAGGATTCTTTACTGCTCTGTCGCTTGATGTAATCGATGATGGATCATTTGACGCATGTGGTGATATCATTCTGAGACTAGGTCAGCGATTGGACAAGAAAGTATTTTGTGAAGGACGGTTTTTACAATTTATAGGAACTGAATTCATTGAGTTTTGCTGTGAAGATATTGGCTCAATAATCCCAGTCCAGCTTACTGTATTTGATCAATTTGGCAATACTGCGGTCTGTACTACAGAGGTTCTCGTTGAGGACAAGTTTGCTCCTGAAATTGTATGCTTTGAATTAGATATGGATTGCCGGATCCCTACCATTGAGGAATTGATAAGTGCAGTTGATATCAGTACGTCTAATTGCTTTAGTCCGCAGATACAATTTGGAGAAATTATGGGACCAGATCAATGTGGTAGTAATCAAGAACAAGTAGACGTCTTCTTGGACGATGTACGGCAATGTGCCATCCAGATCAACTATAATTCTGGAGAGCAGTTTGATCCTTTAACTATCAAGTGGCCTGTCCATATCGATGGCTCAACTCAAGAAGTAGTGCTTAGACAATGTGTTGATAATCAAATAATTGTATCATCAGAGTCAAATAAAATAGTGTTAGCTGAATTGTCAGCGTGTGAAGGAGTTTATGAAATAGTTGAGCCAAGTTGGTGTCAAGTGTCCTGCAATCTCATTGGCCTCAGTCATGAAGTCACTTCGTTTGGTCAGCAGAATAATTGTAGAATCGAAATAATCGATTGGACCATAATTGATTGGTGTACATATGAGCCTACTCAAGATGTTAGCAATGATGCTGAATTGGAGTTGATGGACGACACTCTACTAGATGATCACAATCCAGCATATATTGGACAGTGGCTTCCTGCGTCCAGCATAGGAGATTCTTGTGCCAGATGCAACAATTTCACTAGTACGGTTGAGACCCCCTACTTCAGATATAGTGACGTAGAAGTAGATGGACATTATACCTATAAGCAGATTGTTAAGTTCGTCGATGATGCCGATCCAGTGATCAACGTAGCTGAGATTGATACAATCTATAGGAACCAATCAAACGGCGATCCAGATGATCCATGCTTATTCTCTGGATTAATAATGGCAGAAGCATCTGATTTTTGTATGGATGATCTATCTCAGCTGTCAGAAGCCTTGTCTTGGCATGTTATTGTAAAAGCTTATCGGTTCGATGAACGGGATCCTGGATTTAATGATACTCTGAGTGAAGCAGGTAGCGTTATTGAAGTTTTACTCAATTCTGCATTCGATCGCTATGACTTGGCATGGTCTGTAAGGGATGACTGTCAGAACTCAGCTATGGCTCATTCGATAGTGTATTTACGCGATAACTCAGTTGCCGCTCCGATTTGTTTGGGAGAGATATCTCTGGGAGATATTGATCAAGGTGGAATTACTTTGCACTCGGAAGATTTGGCTATATCCACAATTATGGCCTGCGATGACGTAAGTATTCTTGGCTTATCACTTGATAATGGTGATCAAAACATAGTAGATAAACTCCACCTGACCTGCAATCAATTAAGTATGTCAGATAGCATCAATCTCCGATTATGGAGTGTCGATAGATTTGACAATAGGAATTTCTGCCAAGTAACGATTAGGTATAGGCCTGCTGAAGACTGTTCAAACACTTCAATCTCTCTAGGTGGAACAGTCAATTCAATTTTTAACGAGGCCATGTCAAATGTAGAAGTGCGACTCTTTGGAATAAATCAACAGATGATGTCTTCGGATTCGACAGATGACCAAGGGGAGTATCTCTTTAATCCAGTGATTGATCAATCAGAATATTTGATTGCCGTTAGTGATAATTCTTCATTATCGGGTATTACTACCCTGGATATCATACTGTTACAACAATATGTGCTGGGTATAACAGATATAGAGAACCCATATTTGCTATGGGCAGGAGATATCAATCGAGATGGACGCATCTCAGCTATAGACATCAGCTTACTTAGAGCTGCCCTTTTAGGGGTGATTGAGGATACTGAAGTAGGGGATTGGTTTTTTTTTGATGCTGATCAAACTGTTAGTCCAATACGACCTATTGACCCAAGCTCTGCGATTATTGATATAACTGATTTAAGCTCGATGGATAACACTGTTGATCTATTGGGTATGAAATATGGTGATGTGAGTGGAGATTCATACCTCGCAAGACAGCGATCAATTAAAGATGATGTTCTAATCTACTACTCAACTAACCAATCAAAAAATGCTGACTTTCAGATATTTGAGTATCAGATTGGTCATGGTGGAGGTATCAGTGGATTTGACATTCAACTCCATCTCAATGTAACAAGAGATATAGAGATTTACTCAGACGATATTATCATAGAATCATCCGATTATGTGGTGAGTGATGACGGCATCAGGCTGATATGGGTGAATTCAGATAATTCAGACTTAGGAACTATCGTATTTAAAGTAAGGTCTGTTTGTAACAACAATAATGGAATCGAACATCAGAAAATCTCAGGAAGTGCGTGGAGCAATTCCTTTGAGGAGTATAATGCAGTTTTAGCTTCTGAAGGTCAGTTAGATATGCCAGAAGTGTCCGTACATCCAAATCCATTCATGAATAAGGCCAATCTAAGAATCTCTGGACTCGCATCGCAGCGTGTAGATATTACGATTTATGATGGAATGGGGAGCTTAGTGACTAAATACCCACATGTTTCGATTGTAGGTGATTCTAATTTCATCATAGATATTGAGGAGCTTAATGGCCCTGGGCTTTATTACTTTGTAATCAAAGGTGAACGACGAATCCTTAATGGAAGTTTCATTGTCTTATAGATGACCATTTGCATGCTGTAATGGCGCTTTTTGTCCATTGGGCATGTATTTTAGATTGACAACTTAATTTTGTTGAGCCTTTCTTGCAAAAGACTAGACATTTTAGTATATATTTGAGAATCTCATTTCGTTATAAAAGGTGTTATTTAGGGTGGAAGCGATTCCGCCCTTTTTTTGTCCAATTCGCTGCTTTTATATTCACCAATTGAGCTCCTACAGCTCTATGTTCCCCGAGGACTTTAATTCTGGGATTCTTGAATTAATGCAATCTTTCAACTTCGTCTATCCCGGAAATCGAAAATTAAATTATGAAATTATTCAATTTGTAATATGCTGATATAAAGTGTGTTATGAATGAAAATTTCTCAAACAACAAACATATATATAGAATTTTAAATACGAGTGTGTTTTTGGCTTAATACTTGGCATTTACCGCATGAGGTAAAATATCTAATTCATGCGAAACGCAACTACGCCACAATGGCGAGAAAGAATGAACCAAATCAAAAACCACAAATCGATGAGATATTCGCGATTTACAAGGGCACTCTTATTTTTTGCTCTTTTGGCTTCCTGCCTACAGATAGGTAGAACACAGTCAACTATAGATGTAGCACCAGCGATGTGTATAGATGATGGTGTTAGAATACAAGAGACTATTACTATATCATCTCCTAATGGAGATGCATGGTACTTATCTTCTTATTCACCATTCATATTACCGAATGGTGTATTATTCATTGATGGAGTAGGTGATGAGTTCTATCTTTCTGGCGACAATCCAGCATTAGACACATTAGAGGTCACTATGGCACCTGATGGTTCTTTTGAATTTACGTTAGACGTATTTAGGGACCCAACCTTAGAATTTAGTCCTGTAACATTTACTAATGGGGCAGAAACCTTGACAGTTGACCTATCTGCATTTACAGCACCTTCTTCTGGTATTTCAGGAAACTTAGGAGCTGGAGCTACGGATACCTTATGTATTGATGGTGGTACTGCTTCTTTTAATTTGAGCACGATCGCTGACAGTGATATACAGAATATAGTATGGACTGTTGTTGGTCCTGGTATCCCGACTGATGATTCTGCTACATTCATGACGAATGGATTAACGTTTGATTTTCCTGAAGCAGGTGACTTTACAATTACGGCAGTCGGTACAACTACGAGCAATTGTCCTATTGACTCCGAAATAGCCGTGCATGTTGTAGATACAGAATTTATGATAAGTGGACCTGAATTCGCATGTTCTTTAGGAGATATGACTACTTATAGTATCAGTGCTGCTGCTTTAGCATTATACGAAGATATTACCTGGTCGATTAATGGAACTACGGCTTCATTTGTTGGACCTAATCAGAACACTTCTTCTGTTACAATAGATTGGACTGGCGCTAGTGGTCTCGCTACCGTGGAAGTAACGGGGACAGATGCCTCAGGAGCTATGTGTACGTTCTTTGCGTCTATGGATGTAACAATAGATGATGCCTTAGGAGCTTCAGTTGCAGGTCTTGATGATTCTGTTTTCTGTTTAGGGGAGACTGCTGCACTAACATCTCAGATTTCAAATATAGGATCCATCTCGTGGGCAAGCAGTGGAGGAACAATTATTGGATCTTCTACAGCTGCTACTATAAATGTATCATTTACAACCGCAGGCCCAGATACTCTTACAGTTGAAGGAACAACCACTACAGGATGTGATATAAATGAGACCATAATTGTTAATGTACGAGATGACGAGGCTGCTATAGTCGGAGACACAGCGGTATGTTTAGGAGCTACAACGATGTACTCGGCTACATATTCCGATGGCACTATACCGACATTTACTTCTGCCGCATGGACAGTATCACCTATGCTCATGGACATGGATCTTGTTCTTTCTGGTGATGTAGAGGAGTTCGCATCAGTTACTTGGTCTGCATTTGGTGATTTTGACTTGACCTTTACAGGTACTACAGAAGAAGGATGTACGATTACCAATACTGTTACAGTTTCAGTTATCGATACGGAATTCATGGTTTCTGGACCTGAATTAGCCTGTGTTGGAGATTTCAATGAGTTCGTGTTTGTTCAAGCAGATGGTAGCGATGTGCTCTCAGGAGGAGTTGTTACATGGGAAGTCGTAAGACAGCGTGGTGGTACTTTAACACCTGTGCCTGAGGCAATCACAGATACAGACATGAATGACACTTTAAGTCATGATTTCTTCACAGGAACATTCAATGATGCTAGTTTCTACATGGTCATTGCATCTTCCAATACGCCAAACGGATGCTTTGTAATTGACACAATGCTTGTTGAAACAATCGGAGAAGATGATATAGCGATCATAGGACCTGAAGAAATTTGTGCAGGTTTTAGAGATACGATATACTACTTAAATGTTCCAGATTCCATATTTGATGCACCTCCAGTTTGGAATGTAACATTCGCGAATGGTAATCCATTCAGTCCATCGCAATGGGAACCTTTTGGTGGAGATAGCTTAAGAATAACATTACCTAATGCTGTTGATACCCTTATTATCTCAGCTTCAGGAACAATCAACGGTGCTTCTTGTTCCACAACGACGGCGACTCAACAAGTAATATTGACAGATGCCGTTGGATTTAATGTGGCTTCTGTAGAAACAGTTTGTCTATCAGAAGATCCAACATTGTTTTCACTTGATATAGACAGTACTGAGATCGATCTAAATGCTGATTTTTTCTTTCAGCTAAGAAATAATACCACTGGTGAATTTATCCAACAATTGCCTCTTGTTTCGGCTATACCTATGACGGGATCAGGAACACCTATGACTGGTTCTGGATTTGCATTTGCCTCAGCTTCTGTTGCATTTCCCAATGCAGGTGAGTTTAGCATCCGGGCACAAGGATTTACGATCGACGGATGCAGCATTGACGAGGAGATTATCGTAACAGTGAAAGATACCAATTTTGTAATCGCTGGTGATGCACAGATATGTACTGGCGATACAACTCAGTTTGTTTTCCTAGATGGTACCGATAACATGCCAATAGACAGCACTGCCGGTGATAATCCTATAGAGTGGTTTTTTACCACAGATGCTTTGACAACACCAATTTCATTCAACAACTCAGCAGCGCCAGCGTTCTTCGATGGTTTTGAGATCACAGGTGTCTTAGGTGATAGCATAGATATCGCGTTCAGTCAACCAGGAGTGTACAACCTATTTGCATCTGCTGTGACAGATTGTGGCAATTGTGATGTAGATGCTGTGTTTCAGGTTATAGTGAGAGGAACCGATTTTAATTTGATCGGACCTGATGCTGTATGTAATGGAACTACAAGCCTATATAATATAGCCAATGTAGATTCATCAAGAATAAATGACCTAATTGTGGATAGCACTATGTGGTCATTAGCTTCTGGCTTGAATGGTCAGTTAAGTGGTGATCAGCGTGCCGATTCAATATTTATCAATTGGAATCGCACAGGGGCATTTACAGAATTGACTGATACCATATTTTTCCGAGGGGTAACTGATGATGGGTGTGTAATTACAGATACGCTACCTATAGTGATTAACACAGATGATGTAATACTCTTAGGAGGAGCGGCCTGTGTAGGTACTCCAGTGGATATATCATTAGTAAATGCACTAGATTCATCTTCCATCTCTGGATTGGATTCATTGATTTGGATAGTCAATGGAGCTGATACGATTAATATGACAAGCATGTTAGGTACTCTTGACCAGATACCTACAGAGGGTGGATTGTCGCCAGTCTGGGCAGATGCAGGAGTATTTAATATACAAGCCATTGGGTCTACAAGTACAGGATGTTCTCTGATTAATGAGAGTATTACAGTCGAAGTGTTTGGTGTAGAGGAGGCCATGATAATGGGCGATAACAATACATGTCTGGGCACATTGAGATTCCCAACTGACCCTGACGTATATACACTAAATATCGCCGATGCAAATATCACCAATGTGATGTGGGAAGTCATACCTCAGTTAGGCGCTGGAACCTCATTAGGTCCAGATGACGACTTCTCTGTGGCACCGACATTTGGGGCCACTGATGAGTCTACATTTACGATTCTTGATTGGGGAAGTTTTGGCTTTGATAGTCCATCACAAGAGGACTATAGAATCCGTGTGACTGGTACAACAATGGGAGGATGTATGTTTGCAGATTCATTGGACATCATCGTATTAGCGCCGTCTAATGCCTTCCCGATGATCTGTAACAATAGCATAAATATTTCATTGCCAAGCAGTTGTGAGCTCCAGATTACTCCTGATGCGATCCTTGAGAACTTTGAGTTCATAAGAGATACTTTGGGCGTATCGGCAGATCAATTTGAGATCATTGTCACAGATCCATCAACAGGTCGTACTGTTTCTCAAGATGGTTTTGTAGATGGATCATTCCTGAATCAAGAGCTGCAAGTAACAGTTATACACGAATGTTCTCAGCAGAGTTGTTGGGGTATAGTCGTCCTGGAAGACAAAAACATACCTGATCTAATCTGTGGTAGTACGACTATAGCTTGTGACGAGGGTTTTGAGCCGTTAGATCTGGATTTTGGAGACCTAAGATTATCAGGCTTCCCATTACCAGATACTAATACCATTACAGTAACGCCTATAGGCGGGCAAGAAAACACCTTTGTCGTAAGAGGGTTTGAGATGTGTGGTGATGCGACATTGACATTTGACGATAATATTCAAACGGAAATTTGCGCAGGACCTTATGGTACGGTGATCACCAGAGAGTGGACACTGACCAATCAGTCAGGACTCATGTCTACTTGTACAGATACGATCAACATAGAGCGACTTAATCTTGATACATTATTAGCTACGTTTGAAGCCGAGCTTCAGGACACCGTATTTGAATGTGGAGATAATATCTCCAGCTTTACAGAGCCGGATTTCAACCTTGACGGATTCTGTTTCAATGTACAGTTTACCTCAAGCGAAACGACAGAATTATTATGTAACGGTAATCCTAATGCCTTTACATCTGTAAGAACTTACACCTTCATCGATTGGTGTAACGGTGATGTGAGAACATTACGTCAGAGAATTACAGTCGACGATAATACTCCTCCGAGTATTAATCTTAGAACTAATGATATTATAACTCAGGCGGATCCACACTTCTGCTTTGGAATAGTATCACTTGATAACAATGACATCTCGATTTCTGATCCTAACCTCTGTTCTGATATATCCTCAGTAGTGGTTAGAGTATTTGAAGATGATATAACAGGGCAACTCATAGCTGATGAATCATTCGACGGCAACTTTACAGAGTTGACGATCTCTGATGAAAACATTTTAGTTGACCTCTCAAGAATATTCATCACCGTAGAGACTATGGATCAATGTGGTAACCTCAGTGCAGATACAGTATCTCGTAATGTAATTGTTGAAGACAACATTATGCCAACAGCGGCTTGTGATGATATTGTAACAATTAACCTCAATGATGAAGGATGGGGAATCGCAAGTTCTCGAGCTTTTGATAGAGGCAGTAATGATAACTGTGGTCCTGTAGATATCTGTATTACAAGATTGGATGACCTAGCGTTGTTTGATGAGTTAGATGCGGATGGTAACGACCTAGTTAACTTCGATGATTTCACGGCGGCAATAGCTGCTACGGGCAGAGTAGGCACTAACTACTCAAGTCGAACGACGAATGTAGGAGGTACTGAATTCATCAATAGAGACAGCCTATGTACTACGAGACTACAGTTCGAGTGTGCAGATGCGATGTCTTCATTCCTAGGTCAGAATGTAAGTGTTCAGTTGACAGTTACTGACGTTAACGGCGAAGCGAGCACCTGTACTTCTGAAGTAGAAGTCAGAGATAATGGCATCTTAGATACGATCTTAGTCTTAAACGGAGATCAATTAATCAACTGCGGTGATGACTTTAGTCAGTTCATTCCATTTGATGATCAGACGGTAAGATTCTTGACTAACTGTGGTATTCCAATCGCACCAACTTATATTGTAGATACTAGCCGCATTAATAATTGTGGAACTGGCGTGATCACAAGAAACTTCTCAGTAGTTGATCAGGCAGGCCAGGTGTTTACACATACTCAGACGATAAATATCGGAACAGAGGCTGATATAGTTAGCCCTGATGCTATACCTGGATTTTGGCCAGAAGATTTCGATGGAGTAGGTTGTACAGGTAGCAACATCGCTCCTGAAAACCTACCAGCAGAGTTTGTCCCAGACTTCAATGCAGACGATTTCTCTTGTAGTATGGCAGACCTGATATTTGATGATATCGTCTTTAGAAATGTTGATGGATTCTGTGTGAAGATATTGCGTACATGGACATTGATAGACTTCTGTCAGGTAAGCGCAACAGATCCAAATGCTGGAAGATACGAGCATGTACAGATATTGAGATTGACAGATGAGGATGCACCAGTCATTACTGCCGCAGCTGTTGAGGAGCGTGCAGTAACTGATCCAACAGCTTGTGCAGCATTTGTCACACTTGCTGTCGACGCTGATGATTGTCATGATACAGATGACTTAATCTGGAGTTATACGATTACTTCTGATGGAGGAACACTTGTGGCATCAGGTGATGATAACGTCATCAATACTAATATCCCACTTGGCAACTATGCTATTGAGTGGAACGTAACTGATCCATGTGGTAACGTAGGTGAGACATTTATCCAACAATTGGTGGTATCTGATCCACAGAATATCTGTGGTACAGATGGCGGAAATGTAGGAGTAGCCGCCTTATCAGGAGTAATTGCGACAGAACAAGACTTTGGGATCGATAATGCAATGGTATCATTATTCAGTGGTAGCAATGAGATGGCAGCAATGTCCACATCTATTGACGGTGTCTTCGGCTTTAGCAATGTGGAGAGAGCGGAGAGCTATGACATCACTGTGGATCGCCAAGATGACTACCTCAACGGTGTGACGACCCTTGACTTAGTATTAATGCAGAGACACGTCTTAGGACTTGACATACTTGATAGTCCATATAAGATAATCGCCTCGGATGTAGATGGCAGCAATAGTGTATCAGGCGCTGACTTGGTCGCTATGAGGAGGTTGCTATTAGGAACTTCTTTTGACTTCCCGATTGGTCAGTCATGGACATTCCTTGATGGCGATCAGACATTTAGTAATAACATTACTCCATTCCCATATGATCAGTCGATCACGATAACTAGCCTCTTGGAAGATCTAAATGATCTTGCCTTTGTAGGAGTGAAGATGGGTGATGTTAACGAAAACGTCTTCTTAGAGAGTGCAGCTCTCGCCGGAGCAAGGTCTGTGTCACCTCTTAAGTATGTGATTAAGTCTAACGCTGGTGGGGGATCTACTATAGATATCTACAGCGATGAGTCTATCGACTTCGATGGCATCCAGATGGAGCTAAACTTCGGTGATGCTTTAGGAGAGATTGTGGGAGTTCGTTCGGAGTCATTTGCAGTGAGCAGTGATGACTATAGAATTGATCAACACAACCTGAGGATGACAATTGCTACTCCTAAGACGAGTAGAATAACTGAAGGAATGATTCTATCTATTGACCTATCGGGTAATGTTGATCAAGCTGGCTCGCAGGAGTTAGTTGACTTAGTCAACGATAGATTACAGGCTCAGATATATACTACCAAGGATGGAGAGATCAAGGCTTCAGATATTGCCTTGAGTGAGGAAAAAGTAGAACTGACACAAGGATTCGCCTTAAGTCAGAATGCTCCTAACCCATTCATAGGTACAACGGATATAAGATTTTACAATAACGTCGATGGTATGGTTACCACCACTATCTATGATGTTTCGGGTAAGCAAATCTATGTGAACCATGAATACTACACAGTAGGATGGCACAAGATGAGTATAAACTCAGACGACTTAGATGGTTCGGGGCTGTATATCTATGAGCTTAATAATGGTACTGCGGTTATTCGCAAAAAGATGATGGCCTTAAAGTAATAGGATGACATTGAATAATTGCAAAAGAAAAAGACCCATGAATACGATAAATAAAATCCAAGAATCGATGACGGCAAGAAGTCTCAACAAAGCAGGCTCAAGCATATGGAGCTTATTCCTGGCGGTGATATTGATATCTGTTGGCAGTCAAACACTGTCTGCACAAGATTGCTCTCAGAGAGCAGTAGCTTGTAACAATAGATTGAATATCCCACTTAATGAAAACTGTGAAGCAGTAATCACTATTGACTTGATCCTCGAAGATCAGATTGGTGATGACTCTGATTACGAGCTCAGAATATATGACCCAGAAGGCAATCTACTGGAGTCTGATACATTGACTCAAGACTTCGATTGCCTGCCTCTCAACGTTGAGGTGGAGTGTTTGTCTTCAGGCATATTTTGCTGGGGATCGATCGTCATTGAGGATAAGATTGCACCGAGCTTGACTGTAACACCATTAGATACATCTATCTTATGTAATGTCCATGATTTTCAACTGGATCCTAATGCCTTAGTAACAGAGGTGATCTTTTCTGATCAAGGCTCATGTGCAGAGCCTGATTCGCTCGGCATTACAGATATTGTGATTACAGAGAATGATCCTTGTAGTGATACAGTAGCTACGATATTGAGATCTTTCACCGTAGTAGATCAATCTAAATTCAGAAATGATTCTACCGTTGTGCAAACGATATTCTTACTAAGACCTAATTTCAGCGATTTAGATCTACCTCAAGACACTGTTATAGACTGTCGAGAAGTAGGAGATCTGTCTGTTGAGGCTCTTGGTCAACCGATATTAAACTCGTGTGATCCGTTCTTCGATATATCATTGGAGGAAGATATGTTTCCTACATGTGGAGGTAGTCAAAAAATACTCCGTAGATGGACGATATTTGACACTTGTAGAGATCAAGATACAGTCATTAATCAGAGCATCGATATCATCGATACTTCTGGAGCAGTAATAGATTTTAGTGCTTTCGATATCCCTCCATCAGTACTTGAATCTAATAAGGAGTTTTGTACAGCGTCAGCTCTTGATATTGCTAATCCGATTATAACAGACTGTTCGATTATTCAACCAAGTCAGTTAAGAGCTTTTGTACAGTTTACTGATCAGAGCGGTTTACCTTTTGGTACTCGGTTCCCAGCTACAGTTAACTCTATGGAGACTATGGACCTGAATGAAGTTCCAATCGGACAGGATTTCGTTGTAATCTTTGAGGTAGTAGATAGCTGTGGTAACTTTAGCTCTGGAACAAGTGATGTATTTAGAGCAGAGGATACTACCGACCCAAGTGCTGTATGCGAGAGTAGTACAATTGTGTCGATCACATCATCAGGATTTACAGAGGTGACGGCAGAATCTCTGGATGATCACAGTTTTGATAATTGTGGTGTAGTACGTCGGGAGATTAGAAGGCTTAATTCTACATGTTCTGGATTTGGAAGCGATTTATCATTTGGCCCAGCCGTATCTTTCTGTTGCGAAGATGTCAATAACAACCCTGTCCAAGTCTTATTAAGAGTATTCGATGCTAATGATAACTTTAGCGAGTGTATAATTGATGTTGTCGTCCAAGATAAGCGCCAACCGATTATCACATGCCCGAGTGATCTGACGTTACCATGTACTGTGGATCTTGATAACTTACGAGATACAATAAGCTCCGCTGGCTTGCCTATGGTAGAGTGGGTATGTGGTGTTGGAGAGATAACTGCGGAGATTCCAGATACAGTAAATCTATCTACTTGCGGATTTGGAGGGTTCAATGTAGTTTGGACTGCCACCGATCCCAATGGAGCTACTGCTCAGTGCATACAGCGTATCACTTTAGCAGACATTACACCTGTTAACCTGATACCTCCGCCATCGGAAGTATTGATTGATAGTTGTACGACGAGTATCGCAGCAGAAGACTTACCTGGTAGCGCCCCTATAGCAGAGGGTGCAGATTGTGAAAACATCGCAATGTCATATGAAGACAATCCTGCAGTTGTTACTGGCAATAATTCAGATTTCTGCATGGTTATTGAGCGGACATGGACTGTTATAGATTGGTGCCAGTTTGATAATGGTGGACTCCAGTCTGCTACACTGGGTACGTTTACACAGAGCATAATAATTCAAGATAATGATGCCCCGATATTTACTTCAGCTCCTGATGATTTTGGAGTAAATGATGATAATGGAGACTGCCTGGCGCAAGTAACATTTAATGTAGATGCTACTGATGCTTGTACTAATGATGAAAACATTGAGTATGCATATAGCCTCGATATCAACGGTGATGGTGTAAGTGATTCTGATGGCATGGGTGCTACATTCTCGAGATTGTTAGGGCCCGGAGAGTATAGTGTCACATATACAGCTACGGATGAGTGCGGTAACGTACAAGAGACAGAGGTCAGTTTTGAGGTCACCTCATCAACATTACCTATTCCTGTATTAGAGGCGACTCATACAGTTAATCTTCAGGCCAATGGATCTGTTTCCTTATTAGCTTCTGACCTTAACATCAGCAGTACACAAGGATGTAACCCTGAGGATGCCAGTGGATTGTCATTTGCATTTTCTGCTGATCCTAATAATTCGATAAGAACATTCACGTGTGCTGATATTCCGAATGGCGTAAGCGGAACACAATCTGTACCGGTATTCGTTATTGATGAAGCTGGCAATGTTAATTCGGTCAATGTATTGATTATGATCACTGATGCGAACTTCAATGCTTGTCCTGATAATACTGCTTTAGTATCAGTAAGTGGTGTCATCACTGATGAGAATAATGACGCCGTTGCTAACATCTCAGTATCAGCTTTTGATCCTTCAGGTAACAGCATATTTGAGGTGACTACAGACGACAATGGACAGTATGCAATTTCGAACTTGGTAATGAATGGAGATTATAACGTACAAGCTAATCTAGAAGGATTTGACCTTACAGGTGTGACAACTTTAGACCTTGTCTTGATTCAGAGACACGTGTTAGGATTGCAGGCGCTTGATTCACCATACAAGTTGATTGCTGCCGACATAAATAATAGTGCTTCAGTGTCAGCGGCTGACTTAGCTGAATTAAGGAAGTTGATCTTAGGCACAAGAAATGACTTGGGTCAGAATAATAGCTGGAGATTTATTGATAAGAATTTTCAATTCGTTGATCCGCTCAGACCGTGGAATTATCCAACCTTAGCAGAATTTGACAATATTTCATCAGATGAAATATCTGTAGACTTCGTAGGTCTTAAAGTTGGGGATGTTAATGGTAATGCCTTTGGTGCACTGGCCGGTGTGAGATCTGTGGGAGTATGGAAGATGGCTTCATCGCAAACTCCAGGACAGGTATCTTATACATTGACACCTCCAGAAGAAATGGTTTATGGCCTTCAGATGTCACTTGACTTCAATGGTTCTGCCATGGATATAGCAAGTGTATCTGGTCTTGATATTTCTTCAGATGACTATGCTATCGTCGATGGTAAGTTGAACATTAGTTGGACTAATGTTGACGCACAATCGATAGGAGAGCATACACCGATTACAATAACGTTTAACACTCACTCGTCTCACGAGACACAATTGAGTCTCAACAAGACAGGTATTGAGAGTGAGTACTATACCAACACCTTTGAAACGAAGGATATACAGTTCATAGAAGTCGCAGAAGAATCTTCTTCTATAACACTTGGGCAGAACGTTCCAAATCCTTTTAGCCGAACTACACAGATTGATTTCACCTTAGCGAGCCGAGAAAATACCAAGCTCCAGGTTACCGATCTGAATGGTCAGATGATCTATCAGATGTCTGATGTGTTCGATGCAGGTGCTAACACAATTACGATCCATGCGAGTGATATTGCTGGTAGTGGTGTATACTATTATACACTGACTACAAGTACGAGCAAAGTCACTAAGCGTATGGTCATTATAAATTAATGGTTCTCGATTTATGGTAAGCCGATCTAGAGAAATTTGGATCGGCTTTTTTTATGCCCCTTTGCAAAGTCTCTCACAGATGATTCCTGTTGCCACACTAACATTTAAGGAATCTGCAATCTTGCCATTAGCGCCCGATATCGTAATCTTCTGTTGAGCGCTGTCTAATATTAGTTCTGATATGCCCTGGCCCTCATGGCCCATTGCTAGGATGAATTTCTCTCTCGGGCGTAACTCATGCAGTAAGTCGCCAGACATTGCAGCAACAGCTATTGGTATGTGGTGAGCCTGATCTATTAAGCCCCTTTGGCTACAGGTATATAGATTGATATTGGCGAAACTACCCATGCAACTCTGAATCACCTTACCACTAAAGAAATCCGCTGACCCCTCTGATCTGATTACAGTATCTATGCCATACCAATCAGCGATCCTGATAATTGTGCCGACATTTCCAGGGTCTTGTACATCATCTAGGTATATGGCACGTTCTATATGGGAGAAAGGTATTTTTTCGGAATTTGGAAGTTCTACGGTTGCGATTACTTCTGGTGTTGACTTGTGGTCACTGATTTTTTTGAGGTCAGTATTTTCACTGATAGTGGTTATCTCCTCATATAATGGTATTCCATGATTTCGCTTCCAAGTAGAGGTCGCATAAATTTGGGTTATGGAATACTTGGATTGATTATATAGACTAACAACAGACTTATGACCTTCAACGAGGAATATATTATATTTTTGTCTATACTTTTTCAGTCGCAGGGACTGAAGCATTTTTATTTTCGACTTTGTGAGCATGGATAGTAAATCATTATACGCAGCTGATCAACAAGCGCTTCATATGGTGAAAATAGGTGTTATCCTATTCATGCTGTCTATTTTGGCTTCTTGTAGTGGTACACGTCATCTTGCTGAAGATGATTATGCCCTTCACAGAAATTCATTCAATATCATCACCGACGATAAAAGAGTACCTATAAATAGAATCCGAGAGGATCTGAAAAAAGCCGTTAAACAAGAACCAGTAAGAAAAAACATCCTTAACCCGAGGACTTATGGCAAGCCCCTCACAGTATTTGATCGGGTCCTTACCCTTGAGAGTGTTGCCGCATTCGAGAAGATATTGAGAAATCGGGAAGGATTTTATGAAGCTAAAGTCGACTATCAGGAAGTACCTCAAGAAGACGCAGAAAAAAAAGTCGAAGTCGTCTATACGGTAGACTTAGGACCGAGAATGTATGTACGCAGTTTTAAGCACAACTTTGAAGATAGTGCTATGCAAGTGATAATGTCACAATACGACGAAGGCATTGAGGTAGTGGCTGGTGAGCCACTCGAAGCAGGTTCATTTGAGGCAGAAAAAGTGCGAATGGTACAGGTCTTGAAGAATGAAGGCTATGCCGACTTTAATGCTAACTATATAGATATCGTTGGTGATAGCATCGGATATGAAGTCGATGCTACCATGTATGTACATAATCCACCAGGACAAGAAGCCCATACACGATATCGGATCGGTGATATTAATGTATATACCGAGCATAACAGGTCTACTCAGCCGCAGATAGAGAGAGTTGAGACGCTCCAAGAAAAGAAGTATTTCTCTAAGTCAAGTCAGTTCCTGGTCAATCCCAAGGCAATAGATGATATCATCCCAATTGGTAAGGGTGAATTATTTAATAAGAGCCGTGAGACAAAGATGAATCTCAATTTGTCGAGATTGGCACCTTATCGGTTTGCGGTAGTCGATTCCTATGTAGACTCTGATAGTTCAGACATATATAATTACAATGTATATCTCAGTCCATTTCAGAATAAGTGGGTGGTAAACTCTGGGATTAATTTCTTCTATTCATCAATAAATACGATGAATAACCAAAACCTGTTTGGCTTCTCTGGCAATCTAGCGTTTACTAATAGGAATTTTAGGAATCGGGCGATAAGGCATACCATTAGTGCCGAAGGGACCTTAGAATATAATTTTCCTAATTTTCCTAATCTCGGTGGAGCTATCACTAATACGCAGAGTTTACAGCTCAGCAACACATTCGACATACCTAAAGTGATAGATGTATTCAAGATATCCAATTTCTTGAATCGGGTAGGGCTTGTTTCTGATAATAACCTTGAGAATATCAATGCCAATGGTACAACGACAGTAGACTTTAGTGGGGGCATTACCAGTATTTTTAATTTTTATGAACTGCGAAATTTTGATGCGTCTTGGACCTTTAACTTTCAGCCTAATCCCAGGCTTAAGTATACCGTAAAGCAGATCGGAATCAACCTCATAGACACTGATATACAAGAGATCTTTCAGGAAGAGATATTGGTTGATAATCCCTTGCTGGCACGTAGCTTTGATCCATACCTAATCACAGGTTTCTTTTTTAAGGAGTTTTCATTGTTTAAGCAGTTAAAAGAGACAATTCGTGGTGACAAACTATTCTTCATAGGCAATTTTGAACTGTCTGGATTAGAAAATATACTTCTTAATAGGATAGTAAATGGGGTCAGCTCCTTTGATGAGGATTGGCAACTTGGTTCGCTTGAGTTTTCGGAATTTATAAGATTTGAAGGTGACTTAAGATATACTAAGCAGGTTAAGGAGCGCTCAAGTTTTGCCGCTCGTATTAACGCTGGCTTAATCGTCCCATATGCTGGTGATGACGCTATCCCTTTCATTAAACAGTTCTATTCTGGAGGCCCGAACAGTATCCGTGGTTGGCAATTGCGTGAGTTAGGTCCAGGCTCTTTTCAAGAACAGCGACTAGACAATACTGCCTTTTTTCAATCTGGAGATCTTAAGTTGGAGTTCAACCTAGAGTATCGCTTTGATCTCTTTTGGTACTTCGAGGGTGCCGTCTTCCTAGATGGAGGAAATGTTTGGCTCCTTGATGACGATCCTTCGAGGCCTGGCGCACAGTTCTCATCAGGATTTCTGGATCAAGTTGCATTGTCCTCAGGGTGGGGGCTACGCTTAGATTTTGATTACTTCATATTCAGATTTGATTTTGGATACAAGCTGCGTAATCCATTCCCTAATCCAGAGACAGGGTCACACTTTGTCCTCACCGATGGCGATTTCAACACTCGTATTGGCAATGTTAATTTTGCGATTAATTATCCTTTTTAGGTTAATATCATCATTAGATATGCTTGTCAATGTATGACACATTGAACCGATCAGATATGATAGGTGTAACACATGTCTCTAAGCTATTTATGAATTCTCCCGAAACTGTTGATTGCCTGAGTAGAGCCTGTCGCGCTCAAGTGGGTAGCGGGAGCAGCCTTAGCAACGCCTTAGGGCGACGAGTTTTTGGTTACTTTTTAAGATTAAAAAGTGTCAGAAGGCATCTGCGGTAATGACGGCAAAGTAAGATAGCGCCAGGTCGTATCTGTGCCACATTCGGATATTTCAAAGTTGAGTGCAGCGAAATATCTCAATATTTGAACATACATAACTATGGTTCAACCTTGGAATAAGACCTGTCGTACTTAATTGTTAGTGGGAGTAGCTTTTTAGCGGTGATTTAGAACGAGTATATTGAGGCGTATTCAGAGGTGAACTAACAAACTAAGGCTGAACGTATTAAGTGTTATC
>CAZAXY010000038.1:0-27487 GCA_964489125.1 uncultured Saprospiraceae bacterium | reverse complement strand
GTCCTGGGAACTCATTAGCATCAGTATCATCACAATCATTAGTTGTGCCGCTTAACTCACTGGCCAAGAATCCATTTGTGGGTCTTTCGCAAGATGTTGTCGAGCTGGCGCCATAGTCATCACCATCGGCATCGATGAACCACGTCAATAATTCTTCAGCTGCCTGAAGCTCATAAGCTCCCAAGTCAATAGTTTCACTGTTGAAAATACGCGGATTACCTGCCACATCGGTCATTTCACCATTAGCGGCATTACTACCTACATTTTGTGCAGCGGAACATATTGTTAGACGCAAATCAGCTACTACGCTGGCATCGCTAAAATCTCTTTCTTGTACAAATCTGGGATCATTAGCTGCATCAGTACCGTCTATATTACCTATTCCAGTAGGATTACGTCCTTGCAATAGGGAGTAGGTGGCGGAAAAAGAGTTAGCACTACTATTATTAGCTATGTTGGCTGTAGCTGTGCCGACTTGACCTCCTGCACGATTGTTCCAAATAATACAGTTGATGAGGGTGGATTGGGCTTGTTGATCGTTGAACACCCCACCACCTATACCACTTGCGGAGTTCCCTTCGATGGTACAATTAATAAAGGTTTGATTAGCATTTCCGAGACCAATAATTGCACCTGCACTGCTTAATGAAGTATTTCCAGTCCAGACACAATTGATAAAAACTGGCTGTGCATCCCAGTTCAAGGTACCACCACCCCGAAATCTGGTAGTATTATTTTTTATAATACAATTACGAAAGAGTGGACTGGAACTCAAATTGAATACTCCACCCCCGTTTTGAGTCTCAATAGACTGAGAGTTATTGCCATCGCTGTTTGCTGCTATTATCGTAAACCCGTCAAGTATTGCTGTGCTATTGAGGTTCGTCTGATTGTTGCGTACAATTGTGTAACTGTTACCGCCGAAGGTATCGTCTTGGTCTATATCACCACTTAGGATCGTTTCGTTGGCAGCCATATTTCGCTGGCTTAATTGTGTTTCTGAACCCTCAAAGCCACCGTAGATTGCCAAATTATTCTTCATAACAAAAGAGCTATTTCGATTGTCGGTATCTGTCCCATTAATTTCGTCGGGGTAGTAGGTACCAGCGGCAACCCAGATTTGCGAAAAGGCCTCATCACATCTACTGCCTTGTGGCGCCGCCAGGGCATCCTGTAGACTTGGGTAGGCATCCGTCCAGCTAGTACCATCTGCATTACCAGTAGCATCGGCACGCACGAAGCGGATACCCATATTACTAGTAAAAGCTTCCTGTAATTCGTAGGCCCCCAAATCAATGACCCCATTATTAAAAACACGCGGTTCACCTGCTAAGTCACTCGTTTCGGTATTGCTACTATTATCGCCAGCATTAAGGGCAGGGGAACAATTGACTAATTGAAAATTATCATTGTCGGGGTCTACAAAACTTGGATTAACAGCAATGTTTCCACCTAAATCTGTAGCATTATTAATCGACCAGTTACTACTCCCTCCACTACCTTGTACTAAACAATTTTTAAACGAAGGAGTGCTACCTTCGGTAATAGTAACGTTGATGCCGTTATTATAAACAATGGTATTGACATAAGCTGGTTCGCTATCTGAACCTCGATTAAATGTTCCCGTGGTGTTATTCGTAACGGTACAATTAATAATTTGAGGCTTAGAACCCAGAAAAGTATAAATCGCACTAGCCCTAGGGTTATCGAAAAATAGGCAATTGATAATAGTCGGATTAGAAGCACTCTGAATCATCACCCCCGAACCTGCATCCGAGCGATTATTGGTAAAAATACAATTACGTATTTGCACATCGGAACTGCGTAAAAATACTCCTCCTGCATTAGAATGAAAAAACCCACCTCCGGCATAAGTATTAGCAAAACCAGCATTCCCATTTGCGCCCTGAATCGTAAATCCATCAATGATGGCTTGATTAGAAAGGTCGATGGCAATTATCGTATGATACCCCCCATTGGCATCCAAAATAGTTGGGTTAGTTGCGGGATTGCGCTGGTCAAGTTGAGTTTCTGTGCCTGCGAAACCTCCGTAAATCAAGACGTCCTGGCTCAAGTGAAATGTTCTCAGTCGTGCAGCGCCATCGTGGGTATCATAAGGAATTTCCGTAGGTTGATAGGTACCCGCTGCTACCCAGATTTGTATGGCAGCACAAGCACTATTTATAGCTGGTTGTAGATCTGTGAAGGCGTGTTCCCACGAAGTACCATCATTATTACCAGTGGCATCGTGTCTTACATAAACAATGTCTTCTGATGATTGACAACATATCTCGTTAAGAGTAATTGGATTTTGGGTATACAATTGGATGCAATTCGTTCCTTGTATGCGCACTTGGAAATTATAAGTTCCTGAGCCCAGATTTAAAAATTCGTTACTCGCTTGATAAGTAGTTCCACCATCAATGCTGTATTCCAATATTCCTATGTCGGTTGTGGCATTTATTGTGAGGGTTCCTTCACCTGATGGACAAGAAGGCTGCACAACAGTTGGTGCATTCAGGGTGATATTGAGTATCGCCGACTGCAATTCATAAGCCCCCAAGTCAATCATTTCACTGTTGAAAATACGCGGATTACCCGCAACATCGGTCATTTCGCTATTAGCAGCATTACTACCTACATTTTGTGCAGCGGAACATAATTTTAAACGCAAGTCGGATACTACGCTGGCATCACTAAAATCTCTTTCTTGAACAAATTGGGGGTCATTACTTGCATCCGTGCCGTCGAGATTACCTATTCCAGTAGGATTACGACCTTGCAATAGAGAGTAGGTGGCAGAAAAAGAGTTAGCACTACTATTATTAGCTATGTTGGCCGCAGGTGTGCCAATCTGGTCGTCCTGTCTATTGTTCCAAATAATGCAGTTGGTGAAGGTGGATTGGGCTTGTTGGTCGTTGAACACCCCACCACTGGCACCGGATGCGGAGTTTCCTTCGATGGTGCAGTTGATAAAAGTTTGCTGGGTACTGCCTCTGCCTAAAATAGCTCCACCATTACCTGTAGAACCATTCTGAGTCCAGATACAATTGATAAAAATAGGCTGCCCATTTTCATTAGCGGCACCACCACCACCAAAAAAGGTCATATTATTTTTAAATTGACAATTTATAATTCGCGGGCTGGCATCTTGATTAAACATTCCTCCCCCCCGAAGGCTCATGGCCGTTGTCCCATTAGCGTTTCCTCCGCTTATGGTAAATCCATCCAGTATCGCTGTATTATTTGTGCCATTATTATGAACTACGTTAAAGCTATTTCCAGCAGAGGTATTATTTTGATCGATATCCCCACTTAGGATCGTTTCATTGGCAGCCATATTTCGCTGGCTTAGCAGAGTTTCCGAACCCGCAAAGCCACCGTAGATTGACAGATTATTCTTCATAACAAAGGAGCTATTTCGGTTGTCGGTATCTGTCCCATTAATTTCGTCGGGGTAGTAGATACCAGCGGCAACCCAGATTTGCGAAAAGGCCTCATCACATCTACTGCCTTGTGGCGCCGCCAGGGCATCCTGTAGACTTGGGTAGGCATCCGTCCAGCTAGTACCATCTGCATTACCAGTAGCATCGGCACGCACGAAGCGGATACCCATATTACTAGTAAAAGCTTCCTGTAATTCGTAGGCCCCCAAATCAATGACCCCATTATTAAAAACACGCGGTTCACCTGCTAAGTCACTCGTTTCGGTATTGCTACTATTATCGCCAGCATTAAGGGCAGGGGAACAATTGACTAATTGAAAATTATCATTGTCGGGGTCTACAAAACTTGGATTAACAGCAATGTTTCCACCTAAATCTGTAGCATTATTAATCGACCAGTTACTACTCCCTCCACTACCTTGTACTAAACAATTTTTAAACGAAGGAGTGCTACCTTCGGTAATAGTAACGTTGATGCCGTTATTATAAACAATGGTATTGACATAAGCTGGTTCGCTATCTGAACCTCGATTAAATGTTCCCGTGGTGTTATTCGTAACGGTACAATTAATAATTTGAGGCTTAGAACCCAGAAAAGTATAAATCGCACTAGCCCTAGGGTTATCGAAAAATAGGCAATTGATAATAGTCGGATTAGAAGCACTCTGAATCATCACCCCCGAACCTGCATCCGAGCGATTATTGGTAAAAATACAATTACGTATTTGCACATCGGAACTGCGTAAAAATACTCCTCCTGCATTAGAATGAAAAAACCCACCTCCGGCATAAGTATTAGCAAAACCAGCATTCCCATTTGCGCCCTGAATCGTAAATCCATCAATGATGGCTTGATTAGAAAGGTCGATGGCAATTATCGTATGATACCCCCCATTGGCATCCAAAATAGTTGGGTTAGTTGCGGGATTGCGCTGGTCAAGTTGAGTTTCTGTGCCTGCGAAACCTCCGTAAATCAAGACGTCCTGGCTCAAGTGAAATGTTCTCAGTCGTGCAGCGCCATCGTGGGTATCATAAGGAATTTCCGTAGGTTGATAGGTACCCGCTGCTACCCAGATTTGTATGGCAGCACAAGCACTATTTATAGCCGGTTGTAGATCTGTGAAGGCGTGTTCCCAAGAAGTACCATCATTATTACCAGTGGCATCGTGTTTTACATAAACAATGTCTTCTGATGATTGACAGCATATCTCGTTTAAAGTAATTTGATTTTGGGTATACAATTGGATGCAATTCGTTCCTTGTATGCGCACTTGAAAATTATAAATTCCTGAGCCCAGATTTAAAAATTCGTTACTAGCTTGGTAAGTAGTGCCACCATCAATGCTGTATTCCAATGTGCCTATGTCGGTTGTGGCATTTATTGTGAAGTTTCCTTCACCTGATGGGCAAGAAGGCTGCACAACAGTTGGTGGGTTCAAGGTGATATTGGGTACGGCCGACTGCAATTCATAAGCCCCCAAGTCAATCGTTTCACTATTGAAAATACGCGGATTACCCGCCACATCGATCATTTCGCTATTAGCAGCATTACTGCCTACATTTTGTGCAGGTGAACATAATTTTAGTCGCAAATCGGTTACCACGCTGGCATCACTAAAATCTCTTTCTTGAACAAATTGGGGGTTATTACTCGCATCTGTACCGTCCAGATTACCTATTCCAGTAGGATTACGACCTTGTAATAGGGAGTAGGTGGTGGAAAAAGAGGCACTACTATTATTAGCGATGCTGGCCTGCGCTGTACCGATTTGTCCACCACCACTATTGTTCCAAATAATGCAGTTGGTGAGAGTGGTTTGGGCTTGTTGATCATTGAACACCCCGCCGGCTATACCTCCCGAGAAATTTCCTTCGATTGTGCAGTTGATAAAAGTTTGCTGGGTACTGCCTCTGCCTAAAATAGCTCCACCATTAATTCCACTATTCCGAGTCCAGATGCAATTTATAAAAGTAGGCTGCCCATTTTCATTTAGGGTACCACCTCCCTCGGAAAACGCCCTATTATTTTTAAATTGACAATTTATAATTCGCGGGCTGGCATTTCGATTATACATTCCTCCCCCCTCAAGGCCCAAGTTAGTCGAAACATTAGCGTTTGCTCTGCTTATCGTAAACCCATCCAGTATCGCTGTATTATTTGTACCATTATTAAGAACTACGGTTAAGCTATTTCCACCAGAGGTATTATCTTGATCAATATCGCCGCTTAGGATCGTTTCGTTAGCAGATATATCTCGCTGGCTTAGCTGTGTCTCCGTACCCGAAAAGCCACCGTAGATTGCCAGATTATTCTTCATAACAAAGGAGCTATTCCGATTGTCGGTATCTGTTCCGCTAATTTCGTCGGGGTAGTAGGTACCTGCGGCAACCCAGATTTGAGTAACGTCTACACAAGTATTAGCAAGACTTATGGCATCCTGTAGTTTAAGGAAAGCATCCGTCCAACTGCTGCCATCATTGGCGCCCATAGCGTCCCCTTTGACATAGACGATACCGTCAGAACAAGTACAACTTACTTCCGTCAAGCTTACTACTCTATCCACAGAAGAGTTAGCACTATTCGTGATACGGACGGTATAACTTTGAGTAGCATTGGCTAAGTTATTCACAATTACCCCATCACTTGGGATAGTCGTTGCGGAGGCTGGTGTAGCATTACTTGCATCGAAAGTAGCCCCTATGCTAAATTGATAATTATCAGAGCTTGAAAAGTCAGTAATCGTGATTGTTCCATCACTATTTGCTGTACTTGTGCCTGATAGACAAGTGGCATCAGTCACCATAGCTGTGGCTGTTGGAGCCGCATCGCTTCCTTCTCCACTTACATGAAATGCGTGGAACTGTTCGTCTCTGTCATCACTTTTGATTCTTACTTCTACAAATCGGATTCCTAACGTAGTCGGCGTAAATGTCAAGTGGATTACGGTGCTATCTCCAGATGCAAGCATCGTCTTAGCTGGTTGTGTGACTGAAAAGTCAGCACTATTATCATGTAATGAGACGGAATTATTATCTAGATTCAAGGTGCCAGGACCTACATTTTTAATTATAAAAGAATCCACCATAGATTGATTCAAAATGACCAGTCCATAATCCGTGTCATTGGATAGAGAAGTGGCAGATTGCGTTAATATGGTATCTATAGAAGGTATATGAACACCATTACCGATGAGTTGGATATCAGGTGAAAAGTTGAAAGGCACTATATGAGTACAGGCATTTCCTTGTGGCGTGATTTTAGCGTACAATGAATTCATACCTGATGAAAGTCCTAAAGGCGTAAATGTATTAGGCGGGATGAAAGTACCTGCTGACATAGAAGCGGCCTCATCTGTATAAACCCCCTCTATTGTACCATTATAGTTGCCTCCAAAATCAAATATTGGCAAGGTATCATGCCTTATTATCACCGAACTATCATTAGCATTGATGATGTCATTGTCGAAATCATCATTACCTGTTAATTCATTAAAAGTAAGTATGCCATTATTAGTGAATGGACCATTGCTGTCATTATTGCTCAAGAAATCATCGATAATCATTAGACCCTGATTAGTCACCTCGGCAATACTAAAAGAGCCAAAACTATTATCCCTAATGTATATCTCTCCACATGGAAAATTCCTCAAGTGACCATACTGATGTAAAAATGCAGCACCTAAATTCGAAAAGAATGGACCTACCCCAGGAATGACTTGGCTAAATGTCTCAAGAGGTGACTCAATGATGAGTGTACCATGATTGTCGAATTCATTGCCAAATCGTACTCCATGCCCTGTGTAATTAGCAATTCTGATTTCAGCGCCATCATGGTTGATAACGGTGCCACTTAGATTACCTATACCATGTTGTCCGAAAGGTTGATTCGTTCCGATTAATAGCTGTCCACGGTTAATAATATTCCCGTTATTCCTGATCGCTTCTAATTGAGTGGGGAAGCTCGGATTAGATCTATAATCATAGGAGGAATCGATGGCCAGTATACCATCGGATTCAATAGTAAGCGTGGCTCTGACAGGACTGCTGCCTCCTGAGCTATAAGTTCCAACTAGAACACTATGGGCCACAGCAGCTATTGTGATATAAGGCTGGTGATCAGGGATAGGGGAGGTGTTAGAATTAATCAGTACTCTATTAGTAGCCGTCGGCACACCTATAGGTGACCAGTTGCGCTCATTGTGCCATGAGGTGTCTACCATTCCGGTCCATGTCATGTCATCTGTTGTGGTGGCCACTGTCTGGACGTTATCCGCTTGTGTATCGCAGTCATCATCTATACCATTACATATTTCTGAGGCTCCTGGATGAATGTCTGAATCACTATCATCACAGTCATTAGTAGTGCCACTTAATTCACTGGCGAGGAAACCATCAGTAGGTCGTTCTACTAGATTGGTACAACCAAAGTAAGCTGTTACAAGACTTGAAAGTGGCACACCGCCCCACTGATCAACGCTTAGTATCTTACGTCTATCACCAGCATTATTAAAATTTATACCTGTGAATCCTCCTGTGATGGCAACCTGTACAGTACCAGCTGTGCCATAGTCATGAGTCTGCGGACCTGTAACATTTACAGCGTCAATCGTCCCATCATTCTCCCAGTCAATACTATATGTGCCAGCGACTGCATATGTAGGAATAGTCACACAGCTATTACAAGAGGTGCCTGCATTGTCAGTCTTCCATGTGGTTATAAATGGATCTCCATTGAAGACTGAAGTAGTATGACTTGGAAGGGATATTACCTCATTGGTTTTACTTGAAATAATATCCACAAATGGGAAATCAATAACTGGCTTTGTATCCGTGAAAAGCGGATTGGATACAAAGTCATTACTTCTCATTTCATAAGGGTGAAATAGTAAAGAACAAGTCAGGAATAAGATGAGCGCATTGGCCTTGTAAAAAGGATTATTAATGGACAGAGAGAGAAAAGTGGTCATAATACAATCTTTTGAATCATTAACTAAAAACTCGAAAGCCTACTCAGTGTCTCTTGATTGATACTCCACTAGCTAAATGGAGTGATTTTTCACTGGCATGCTTCCGAGAGATTGTATCACTTCATCGTTATTGATTACTATTAATCATCAGTGTAGTGATACAACCAACTCCATGTTGCGAAGTCGTAGGCTAAGATTGTGTAAGAAGGTGAGCTCTAAGGTTTCAACCTATAAATCAGGAGGTGCCAAAAGAGTATTTGGATGTTCGAATATCCTAAAGAACGTCCCATTTATAAATTCGGACACTCGTTAACTTGCTGATATACGGAGCTATGTGATGCTCTTATGTTGCTTTTTAAATTGACTTGGCGTTTGTCCAGAATACTTTTTAAATGCCGAATAAAACGTACTCTTAGAATTAAATCCGGAGTCATACGCTATAGACATAATGGTATAATGACTCATATTGGGATCGACTAATAAGCTTTTGGCATATTCTGTTCTATGCCGATTGATATACTCTAAGAAATTTGTGCCGAGCTTCTCATTGATCACTTGAGATAGATAATGAGCGGGGATATCAAGGCGCTCCGATAAGCTTCCTAAGGTTAATTCTGGTTCTTTATATGGTTCATGATGCTTCACATAATCTTGAAGTTTGAGGACATATCTTTCTTTTTGTGCCTCGTCAAGATTTGAGTTTTCGTATTTCTTTTTTAAAGATTCGGTTGAAAGCATCCGCTGAGGAAACTTCTGAAAGATTTCTGGTTTATATGTGATTGCGATATCAATAACGACCAGAAATATCGTTCCAGATGCTACGACGACCAACTTAGAATAGTCGAGACTAAACTGAGTCAGATAAAAGACAACCAAGGCCAGGATAGGAAACGATATAATTACTATGAAAAACGCCAGCCATCGATGATATATCTTGTCAACATAAGAAGCCGTGGTTGGCAAATACTTCCTATAGTTCTGTACTAACTGCAGAGAAAGACCAAAATAGATGAGCCCGTGTACAACCTTAGATATTAGCACTATTTCACTACCCCTCACTTGACCTTCAACCAAGAACAGGTGGTAGAATTCCAATTTTTCTTGTCCACTCTGAAGCAAGAAAGGTAAGCCAATAAAAACATCGATAATGAATGGTATAAAATGAATCCATAATACGGGCTTCACCTCAAAATCCTCCTGTGTGCAAGATCTAACGTAAAAATAGGTCAATGGACCTATCAGAAAATGTATTAAAGAATGTATTCCTATAAGATGAGGAAAATGATCAAGTAAATCAAATCGATACAAAACGGCAGGTAGAAAAAAGAGTAAGAATATGAATGCTAATACTCCTAAAAACTTATTAGTAATATCTTTCTCTGCCTTTCTTCCAAACAAAAAAATGACGTGCTTAATTGCTAAGGCGACGCCGAGTATGAGCAAGAGGAGTGTGAGCGGATTAGATATAGGATTGTTAATAGCCATTTATCTAATTATTCTAAGCGTTTTGAAGGTAGGTTGACGAGCATTGAAAAAAATTCTAAGCAAATTAAAGCATTTTGGTCCATTTTGACCATACATAAGATATCATGTTTATATGGCTATATAACAGTATTAAGCTGTAAGCTTAACTAAATTATCCAATCATCTTTTATAATAAGCTCCTCTTGTGGTAAGGAATCTCAATAATATTAGCCCTTTATCCTTCTGTCAATTCTTTAGGCGATCTCTTATATGCTATAACCATCGCATAACACAAGTAGCCCCCATCCAAAACAAACCAACGTCACCACTAAGGTAGAGAAAAGGAAGACAAGCAGCAATCACCGCAACAGCGAGAAAACTTGCTGTAATACTATGGAACATGACTACCAATAAGCAACAGTACGAACCTAAGAATCCATATATCTTCCTCGACGAAAAACGAAGTGCAATTGCTCAACTCAGAAAGAAAATTAGTAATAGATCCTAATGAATTAGGAATATTCACAAAACCTGAATACAAGCTTGCTTACGAAAAAAAGGTGGCTGATAATCAACACTTTAGGAAACGTTAGTCAGAATTAGGAAAAAATAAAAACGAAAAATTCAATGATAAACAGATTTATAGGAACACATGCTGAATACAGCAAAATAAATACTACAGACACTAAATTTCTATAAGAATGAATATATAACAGCAACGAAAAGAATGGAGGCGTTGATTAACATCCTAACCGATAAAGGTAGACTCTCAAAACGTCAACAATCAGAATTAGATCTCATTTCAGAAAACATTGCTGATTATGAAGAACTAAACTTTCCATTCAAACCAGAGAACTTAAAAGAAATGATCGAACTAAGGATGTATCAACGCAAACTAAAACAAAAGGATGTCGCTAAATTGCTTGGAACTACACCTTCACGAGTTAGTGAAATACTGAATTGTAAAAGGCAATTAACATTAGAACTTGCAAAAGGTCTATATAGGAAACTAAATATAGATGCGGAAATGATATTGAATGAAGCACCATGACTAACATAAAGCGAACAAAACGGCATGAGTAGCATGCCGATATTGGACGTTGTTACCATAAGTTGCCGATCCCGCCCCAGCTTCATTCGACAATACTGCTCTTCTGAATCCTGGGATGATAACAGCGCTGCTTCCCCCAGTGATTCCTGCCCTCGGTGTAAATGCTTCTTAGATGATCCATGCTATCGCATGATCTACGATGTTAAAGTTCAATCCCTAAGACGATAATTGCACAGAGGACGAAGAGCGAGGCCATGAACGAACCACCTTCTCTGCTGCTCTACGTTACGTCTGATACCCTCCTAATATCTCTATTCTCACTAGGATCGCAATGCTTGTTCCGATCACAGTGCCAACCATGTCTTCAAAACATCCATTCAAGTTAAAATGAAGGAAGAAGCATTACGGCATTTTGCATCATTCTGGATGGACCACGCCAGAACATCCGATACTGAGTATTATCCACTAGGTGCACGATCTTTCCGGCTCCAATGCGTTCAACTGCTGCAGAGCTAAGTCCTGCTAGGTGTTTCAGATTTTCGTCAGAGGCGTATCCTGATACTAAGAGCTTATTAGGATCTTGATGATAGTGCACTACCGTCTCCAATTGTGCATTGGGTACTAGCGCTGTCCCATTAAATGATAGAGAGTACAGATCTTCCTTGAGGCCAAAAGCGAGAGGATGACTTACATCTACATGACCATACAGGGCAGAACCTGGAATACGCTTCTTACCAAAATAATCTGTTCTATTTGCATATTTAAGGTACTTGGCGACATCGCTACTATCCGTTATTGCCTTCTTGATTTCTGCCGAGCCAACAATTGAGTTTCCCTTAGTAAAGAATGATGAAGCACTTTCGGTAGCCACGATTACGCCTCCGTCGCTGACCCAGTCTTTTAATTGCTTTTGTTGTTCCTCTTCGAATATTTTAGATAAGTTGTTTCCGCCTCCCGCCAGAATAAGCACATCGTAATCATCAAGATTGGCATAACCATATCTGCTCCCTAACTTAGGCATGGCGGTCTGCGCTAAGATCGAGGTCCTAATACGATCTACTGCCAGTTCTGTCTCTTGATCAAATAGATAGTATAGCTGCCCGCATGTGTAAGTGTTGAAAGGTGGCTCAACTAAGAGTGCAACCCTCGGTTGTTCCAAAGTCTTGTTGCTCCGAGCAGCAAGGTCATAGCCAGTAGTCATCCTACCGGTGTTCATACCAATAATGGTAACACCTGAATTGGCAGCGATCTCATCCATGTCTTCTTGCCATGAGTTTTTTAGATCGAGATTGCGACCTTGGAGGATCACGAGACTGCCAGCATGAAAGGAATGATCCTGATCACCAAAAGGCTCTGCTGAAGATCTAACTCGATAACCTTTGTCCCATAGCATGCCCAGAGCTTTTGGGGCATAGCGCTGGTTCCAGTCGATTACATAAGCATAGCTCGCATCCCGATTGATTACGGTGCCTTTCTCTTCATTTTTTTCTGTGAGCAGATCACTTTTTAGATTGATAGGTCGATTGGAGCTATAAGCTTCAAGGTTGTACGCCAGTGGTGCCGACCAGGTAGCCATGTCATACATAACAGAATCCTCAATTATCATTTGTTTGCTTAGGATACTGTTGATCAACAGGTGCTTGGGTTGATCTGTATGGATAATGATTGAGCCATCTGGTACATTGATACTTTCTGACTGATCGGTGCGATAAGAGTATAAGTTAGCGGCTTTTTGTTTGCCGGCAGTTTCATACACTTCGATATCGTGATGTAATAGGATATTAGTTACCTCATCGAGATAAGGGCCACCATCATTGATGAGTAGAAATGATTTAGTATCACTTTTTGAGTTTTTTGGATTGCTGCTGTCGTGATAATATTGATTGAAAAGTTCTTTTTGGCTGACGGCTTTTTTAATAGTGGCAACTGAAGTCGTGTAGTGGTCAAATACTCGCTGCTTGAGAGTGAGCACCTGACCATCGTCGGTGGTAACGGCTTGCCCAGCTCCGATACCTCCTTGCTCTGTAAGCATTCCTATGGCGTTCATAACACTGGGATAACTTGACCCATATCCGGGGTAAAAGAAATCAAAAGCCTCTCGGGTAAAATAATTAATCCGATGTTGGTCAAATGCAGCAATATTCGCTCTGCCTATAGTATCTGCTAATGGCTCATAATTATCGGGTAACAATAGATTGCGTGGAGTAGTACCCGGCACGGTGAAATAGTTGGCGTTATATCCCTGCTCATGATAGTCTGTATGAATCTGTGGCATCCAACTGACATACTCTCCAGTATGACCTCTGGACTCTGGATGTATACCCCAGATCCAATCTCTATTGAGATCAAACCAATAATGATTTGTCCGGCCATTTGGCCAAGGCGCATAGTGGTCCAAGTCTCTGGGCTGCACACCTACTACAGATCGCTTTACACCCTCATACCAATAGACATAGCGATCACGACCATCTGGGTTGATACAGATGTAAAAGATTAAAACACTATTGTCTAAGATGTCTTCAGTCTCCCTATCCTCAGCTGCAGCAAAGCGATAACTTACTTGGAGTGCGGCCTCGGTTCCGGAAGCTTCGTTACCATGAATATTATAACTATAGGATACGAATACTGGCTTTTCAGATATGATCTGTTGTGCTCTGGCATTAGAGATGTTTCTTGGGTCGCCTAAGGCTATGTTATCAGCTTTGAGCTCGTCTATCCTAGCTAAGTTCTCAGGTGAAGAAATCACGGCAGTATAGAGCTTGCGACCTTCATAGGTCTCACCATATTCGGTCAGCATGAGTCGATCAGAGGATTCGGCCAAGTATTTGAAGTATGACGTTACATTGGCATAGAGGGTAAATGATTCTCCCATGTCATATCCCAAGTATTCTGATGGACTCTGTATATCATTGTTGTACGGGAGATGAGATTCGAATGCAAACCTGTCGGAGTCTAAATTTACCTGGCCGATTGCTACGGCAACTACTGACAAGAGTAGACAGATCGTAAGCACGTGTTTATGGAAGAACATATTGATAATGTGTTGATTTGTCCAAATATAAGATTCTGACAATCAAGCGGATCATGGATTAGATTTCAGTTTGTGGAGGATCACTAATTATAGATGGCATCCTATTGTTTCTGCCTTATTTGCCTTCATACTTGAGAACCTCATTAGCACTATTATAATAATTTACCAATTGCATCTCTCGACCATAAATATCTGTCAGTTTGTCCTTAAATAAAATCAAATTTTGCTTAGCATTATCTTTAGAATTAAATTCATTTGATAACATTAATTCTATAAGATTTGGTATAGACTCATATGTAAATTTTTGTTGATTGTATATTCTTGATAGGGCAAGTAATTCATCATAGTCAAAGTTTACGATTATAGGATGAGACTTGGCAATATCCCAAGTGTCTGCTGCAGGCATATCACTCATAATTGTGCCCCTGCTAAATGCGGCATAAATTGCTAATTTATCTTTAGTAAAATCATTAACAAACTGTGGGCTAGTAGAGAGGCTATCTAGTTTCTTTATTATTTCTCCGTGATAAGGAACCCAGGAATCTAACAACGTTTTATTTTCATTTAGTTCTGATTTTATTTTAGAAAGTAGTATAGAAGCATCTTTTTTTTCTTTTAGATCTTCAAATCTACCATTTAGATATAGACCAAGAACGACACTAAAAACTATGAGTGCTATTTGAATGATATAATTCGCTAAAGATTGGTTCATTTTATATTCGTTAAATTACTTATTAGATTCAATTATAGTTTTTTATTCTCAACTGAGATATGATGGATCGGCTTTGTCGATAGTGCTAGCTAAAGAAGCATGATTGTGATCGTCGCTTTTGTGTGTCTGGCATACGTATTTATGCAATTTATGAAGATAAGTAATAATCTAATGAGTGAAAATCTCTTAGCTGGTATAAATAAGTTAGATTGTACCCTGTCTTATATACCGCAAATATCTCTTGAGCTCTTTCTTCACCTCAGGGTAGAGCAATAATAGTCCAATCATATTAGGGAACACCAAAGCCAGAATCATCGCATCAGAGAACTTGATGACTGCTTCCAATGAGATCGCTGCGCCTAGTACAGTAAATAACAGGAAGATGAATTTATAGCTGTATTCAGCAGTTTTGGATCGCCCAAATAGCCATATCTACGGTGTGCAATTTTGATCTGTAGCATCAGGATGACGAGATTTTTATCATCATTTCATGGTGCTGAGCTAATGAAAAATAGTTGAGACTCTTGGTATAATGACAGACTGCCAAGATTGCATTTTAATCATTAATCGGTTCTGTGCGTCAAGTCAGATGCGACAGAAGTCATTCTATATATGATTGCTGCAATTATGATAGCGCCCCCGATGATGGCATAGGTCGATGGATACTCACCATATCCGATAACGACCCATATAGGATTGAGGATGGGCTCGAGCAGAGCAATTAGTGAGCTCTCCAGAGCACTGAGGATCTTTTGGCCATAGGTGAATAGAATGTAGCCTACACCGATCTGTATAAATCCAAGAAAAAGCAGCATACTATGCTCAATACTTGTAGCAGATAGGTCAGGTTGGGCAATTACTAGCATGATCAGCACCACCCAGATATTGCCAATAAAGATGGCAGACTCAGGAGAGGCCTTATAATTTAGTCGCTGACTGATGACTAAGCCTGCCAAGGCAAAACCAGAGACAGTCGCAGACACAATGCCCCAGTTAAACTCACCAGTAAATTCATCCACAAAAAATAAGCACATGCCCAGAAGAGAAATCGCAACGGTCAACACATTTATCCTGAGCAGCTTAACTTTAAAAAACAAGGGTTCTAATAACAAAACCATTGCCGGTGCAGTATACTGGAGAAATATTGCATTGGCAGCGGTAGTGAGTTTAGTAGCGAGTACAAAAGAGATCAGTAGCACTGTGTAAAAGAAGCTGGCCATCAATGTAAGTCGATTGACTTGAAAAACCTTCGCTCTGAAAACCACTAAGAACAATATGGCAGCATAGATGCTGCGATAAAATAGAATCGCATAAGCGGATTGCGGTAACAGCTTAATGAACAGTCCACCAGTGCTCCATATGATAGCAGCAAGGATGGTGGCAATAACTCCAGATCGATAATTTAGGGGCATAACTTATACCTAAAAATAGTGTCACTTTTTGAGATTGATTGAAAATAAGATTTGGTTAGTAACGAGTTGTAACAGAAGATCAGGCTTTTTTCACATACCTATTTAGTTGTCACATAAATTAAGATCTTATGGCCACAATTGAATGTTCGAGGTTAAAGAGCTGATCTTCTGGAAGAGTTCTGCCTACCGGAGTGAAGTATGCCACATTGAGGTCTGCCAAAGTCTTATTTTCAATCAATGAGAACCTCTGTTGTGCGAGCACCTCTTCTATTTCCTTATTGGAATAGAATGATATCCACGGCTCGCCGACCTTAGCGGCCATGTTTTTTATAAGATTCACCTTCTTTTTAGGATTAGGATAACCTCGGCCAAAACAGTCCTGAGGATGAGTATTGATGAGCTCGTTAACATAAGACATATAGAGCACAGCCTTGGTTCCTTGAGTTAGACCCACAATCTCATTAATAGTCGATTTAACCGCTTCCTTGCTTATGTATTGTGATACGCCCTCAAGGGTAAAAACCGTGGGTTTGTTGGTATCATAACCCGCATCCAACAGTTGTGCCCTGAGAGTCTGATGATTAAAGTCAACACTTACATAATTGACATTGTCAGCGTTAGATAAATTCTTAGGAAGCTTAGCACGTTTTCGGCGTTGCACCTCCGCTTGGTCCACCTCATATATCTGTAAGGTCGATGGGAGATTAAGGCGATGAGCTCGAAGATCATATCCTGCTCCGAGGATGACATATTGTGTTATTCCATCAGTTGTACAGGATTCGATGAGATCATCAATGAATCGAGTACGAGAGACCAAATGTTGATGAAAACCTGGAGCAAATTTCTGAGTTAACCACACACCGAGTCGGTGACCCATAAGTTTAATGGTGCTGGATCCAATTACATAGCGCTCAGCGTAGGGGTCATTTATAACCCTTCTATGGGGTCGTGCGAGTGTCTCAATCAAGCGTTGCTTAGCGACTCCTTGGGCAGTACCGTCTTTTGTGAATATGGAGTTACTCATGGTTATTATAGTGCAAGATGCCGGATCGAGTTATGTCACTCACGGTAGTATATTACTTCTCGATTACAGATTTAATATGGTTACAATGGAACATATAAAAGCTATAAATTCTAAAATTATTCTGGCCCAATGCCAATTCCCCCATTTCTTTAATTCTATTGGAAGTTGTTTGTGAGAAATACTTGCGTTAGCAAACATTTTATTGGCTTTCTTAAAATACAAAAAGTAAGTCGAAAAAAATAATGCTGTAAATAATCCCATAAGGATAAGAGACAGTTGATTCTGAACATCTGTATAGAGTCCGTAAAGCACGGTTGACAATGGAAGTATGGTGGCCCCAATTGTTAGCGGTGCAAAAAATTGATAAATTTTCTTGCCATATGTTTGATGTAACTCAAAGAAATCTTTTGGCGGTAATGCTTTCCAATATGGTACAAAGAGTACTCCTTCTGCAATTTGTGCGCCTAAAAATATCCCCAGAATCCCCGTAGATAAACAAATTAATATCTCAAATAACATGTCATTATTTTATTGCGAAAGATACGCTTTGAAGACTGCAATGTGTTTGTTGATTCAATCTTTTGCGCTTAACAATATGTGTTAATTCATTGGCTCAAGCCTTATAAATTGTTGTTCGAAATTTTATATTTTAACAGAATTAGACATGCTGTAATCTCGGATTGTTAAGTCAGTGGAGTATGGTTTTTGAGCCGCCATATACAAGACATATCTATTTAAATCATCCATTTTTGTGTGAAGTTCTTTGCTATAGAAACACATTTGTCAGTCTAATGAATTACTATATTCTCTCAATTATGTAGTCACCTGCCATATAATACCAAATTTGTCAACACAATTTTCCATATTAAGACGCCCCAGAATATAAAACTCCTTCATAAAATTTGAAGACTTCTTCACATTTACCATTAATATAATGGTATGGATTTATTCTAGCCATGGAGCTAACTTTTGACTACTGTTTAATTATCCAATCAAGATATAAATTCTGACCAAAGACCAAGTGGATGTATCCGAGACAGTTATACATGACAGTCCTGATTTATTTCCAACTCAATGCCACTTTGCCGATTGACTGGCGACTTTCGAGATAATCATGTGCAAGGGCAATATCATCTGCCTTGAATACCTTGCTTAATACGGGCTGTATGATTCCTTGTTCAGCTAGTTTGACTGTTTCCCTCATTACATGCTGGAAGACATTGGGTTTGTGATCAGCTATGCGTAGCATATTGACGGTGATGATTGCTTTTGATTGTAGCAATAAAGCAATAGGACTGAATATGCCAAATCCAAATACAACACCTGCTGCCTTGAGTTTATTGGTTTTGTTGCCATTGATCTGTGATGCCGCGCCATAGCTGACCATACGCCCTCCTGGGCCAAGCACTTTCATACCATGGTTGAAGCTTTTGCCGCCGATGCTATCAAATACCACATCAATACCATCGGGATGATCCTTTTTGATGATATCCTTAAAGCTCTGACGGGTATAGTCAATCGGCGTATCAACACCATTTTGTTTTAGGAAGTCCTGTTTCTTACTGGAGGCAGTGCCATAAACATGACATCCTCGGTGCTTGGCGATTTGTACGAGAAGGCTTCCTACGCCGCCAGCGGCTGCTTGAACGAGTACTCTGTCGCCTTCGTGAAGTGTCACACATTCTTCAACGCAGAAGTAAGCTGTGCAGGCTTGGGTAGCTAGTGCTGTAGCTTTATTAAAGTCATAATCCTCGGGTAGCGCAGCAACACCTTCGACCATGGAGGTCGCATACTCGGCATACCCACCAAATCGGGTTAAGGCGACGACTTTTTGGCCTATGGTGAAGTCAACTACATCACTGCCGAGGGCATGGATATAACCAGCTACATCATAGCCGATTATAGCAGGATTGGGTGGAGCATCATCATGCAGACCTCGGCGGGCTACGACATCGGCAAAATTCAGCCCTGAGGAAACCACCTTGATACACACTTCTCGAGGTCCTGGTGATGGGATGTCGGTCTCACTAATCTCAAATGCCCGATCACTATTACCGTATCGAGTAATATAGATGGCTTTCATAGAGGATTATTTGAGGGTAAGATAGCACTTCACCCCTGAACTATAGACAGATTATTGTGCTTCTTGTAAGAGATAAAATGCTGTTAAGAGGGCGTCCTCCTGATATTTTTTGACTTGATTGATTGGAATGATTTTATCCTTGGTCTTCGCTTTTATCCGATTTCCATGAATGATTTGAACCGGGTAGTCACTGGTCTGTATCAATCCTTCCATCTTAAAGGTTATGGCACCACCAGCAAAGCGCCCCTTAGCTATGCGTTCCTTGATACCGATGGCATGAAAGTCTTCATAGTCGAAGAATTCATGAATGGCGGATCTGAATTTTTTAATAGATTCCTGATCCTTAGGATCTTCCAGTTTGAATTTGTCAAAAACTGAGGGGATGATTTGATAGTCTTCAGTAGTTCCTTCAAGGACTATTGATATCATTTCATTTGATTTTAGAACGATGCCACAGACCTTAACCATGTATTCTTAGTTGGGAAGTTGAAAGTTATGAAGATTAAAGTTAATAGGTAGTGGATAATGTTGAGTAAATAGTATTGAGTATATATATAGGAGTAAATTATATTCCATATTCCATATTCCATATCAGATTATGCCGAGACCTATTCGACCTTGTTACAATGAGCTTGCATTGTTTCAATTCTTTTCTTTGGAAGAAAAGAACCAACAATCAGGAATTATAATAAAGTTCAACACGTGTCTGCCGTAGCTACCCACAGCTTATGGTTACTGGCAGACGTTTGTATTAGAGAGATAGTGATGCAGACCATAGGTGCCATGCACTTGAATGCTCTACTCTCCTAGTTTTCTAATTACGAAGTCCACAAATCCTTCGCCACTGGGGTCTTCATATAAGACTGGATTTTTTCCATAGTAACAGACATTGTCTAAGCCGACTTTGTCTGCTTGCTCCTTGAGCACTTTGACATGATAGGCATGGTGATAGATGACGTCTGGGGTTATAGGTGGTGCAACAACTGTCAAGATGTTTTCAGCCCAAAACTCAGGATCATCGGCACTTAAGAAGTCCATCATATCAACTCGATCTCTGTATTGCTTGATTTCATCGGTATTGTATTCTTCTAGACTTGACACTCCATAGAATTGTGCTATACCAGAAGCATTTACAGCTGTTACAGTAGACCAAGGGATACCATATTCTGGGAAAACATCATTGATCCATCTATCTTCTATATCATAGCTACATTGAGTTTGAAAAATGGCTACTCCACTTACTCTTGTGGACTCTCGAAGGACAGGATCCGAATTATCCGTGTCTTGCATATCATCTTGCATAGCCACCCAAAGTGAGGCGCCCGCACCTGCTGACCCTCCTGACATAACGATTCTGTTCTTATCGACGTTGTATAAAGCAGCATTGGCTCTGATATATTGCAGTGCGCGCTTAGCATCCAATAGACATTTGATAACGCCTACATCCTCTCCTGCGGGATTCAAGAGGCTATAGTTTATGCTTGCAATGGCCACCCCGTGTTGCAGCAGTGCTCTCATGTTCTCAAGATTATAATCTCCCAAGACTCGAGCTTTGTCGCCATTAATAAACCCGCCTCCGTGGATATAAAGTAGCAGTCCCGTGGGCTCGGTGCTCTTGGGTAACATCAGGTCAAACCGAGCTCTTTCGTGATCGGCATATGATAGGTCGGCTACAAATCGAATGTTGAGATCTGCAATTTTCTCGGGAAGCTCTGAATATTCTAAAGTATTATGAGGCTGCGTCTCGGTCACTTGTGCTATTAGACTCTGACTATGCGACATCACTAGGGTCAAGCATAATAGGCCTTGAATTATGTTATTCATTTTTTTCATATTAGTTCAAAGTTAGTATACAGTTGCGAGTATCGACTTGTTCACTAACTTACAACTTGATACACCTACTCGAAACTCATTTCCTCTATCCATTCTTTAATCAGCGCTAGTCCTTCTGTATGGGCTGTACGACGACCTAGCTCGGGCATCATCGCTGCGGGATCTGTAGACGCCATCCTATAGTATAATATAGATTGCTCGGGATGGCCAGGGACGATGTTGTATTCGTTGCCGCCCGTGCCTGCACCTGCGGCGACACTGGACTTGTAGATCCCGATCTGTCCATCGGGTGGAGCGTCAGCTCTCAGCGTTAGTCCAGTAGTGTTAGCGGGTCCTTGAGGATTATGGCAATGTCTACAATTGATATCTAAGTACGCCATAGCACGACTGTGGAGGTCACCAGAGTTGGGCTCCTCCCAGTTTGCCCACTGATGGGGTGATACATCTGTAGGGCTGCCCGTCAGATAGCCTAACTCTTGCCACTTGTCGAGCTGATTCATAGTGCCATCAACATAGGCAAAGGTCTTATTGAGATTGCCCACTTTAGGCCCTATGGGCAATTGTTTACCATTATAGTAATGACACCCTTTGCATTGATTTTTATTGGGGATGATATACTCGACAGTCTTCTCTTGTCCAGAACTGTTGACCCACGAGACAGGCGTGATATTGCCGACGACATCGTAGATGGCTTCATTTTGTGCTTTATTCCATACATAGGATCGCGCCTCCCACTGATCACCATTGTTGATCAGCAGGCGTGTTTCGATGATTTGTGTGCCAGCTGTTTGATCCCGTTCGTCGTGATCATAATAAAATGTCTTGATGAGTACAGCATCTTCGGGAAAGTCTAGGATTCCTTCGGCAGTATAGGTAGCTGAGCGACCCGCTGGCATCCAGACGAATCTCGACTTATGCGCATAGTCGGAGTACAGTGGATTGATCAAGTCATAAGGAAGTACGCCATCGGCTGGATTCATCTCAGCAATGGGGCCTTCAAAAAATCCATATTCTGCTAGCGTCTCATAGGGTTCGGCTGTAAAATGAGCACCTCGAGGAGTGCTGCTACAACTCCACAGGAAGGCCCATAGTAGTATGAGACTGCATGTCACAATCTTTATCTTCATCTGTGCTGTATTACTTTACAGCAATCCAATCATCATATGATCCCAGCTCCAGGCTAGGGTTGGAACAGTCGAATAGAGATAGATCGAAGTTGACGTTTTGCCTGATGGCTTCTGGTGTGCCGCCCATGCCAGCATTGAGATTAGCGAATGAAACGTCACCATTGTTCTTGATACAGATGCCAGTAGGTCGGCCTTTTTCATCCACTTGATCAGGCCTATAAATACCATCAACAGTAATATCAAATGACTCACCTTCGAATATTGCGGTAAACAACTTGCCAAGGTCAGTAGTCATATCTGGTGGCCCCTGAGTGCCAGAGATATCATTATCATAGATACTGATATAACTATTGAATGGATCATACTCAGTTGATTCGAATGGTAAACCAGTAAATAGCCATGTGTTTACGGCTATTCCTACCGACTTATGATTAGATATGGTATTGTTATGCAGTTCTACTTGTGTGCTCGCCATGACAACCATACCGGTTCCAGGTGGGAGTGTGTTCACGACGATTCCTGGTGCAGAGAAGTTGTCACCATTATTGTTTTCCATAATATTATCATAAACCTTGATACTGTGACCGTTAGCTTGTGGTACGTCTGGCATATCGAATATCAACATGCCCGCCGTGTTTTCTACTGACCTGTTACCATATACTTTTCCCACTCGAGTATTCTCGATTTCAATGCCAGCGACATTGTGGTGAGCATAGTTGTTGCGGATCACGACATTATTGGATTGACCGATATAGATGCCTGCATCCATAGCGTAGGATGCTTCACAGTTTTCCATCAGCACATTAGTGCAGAAGACTGGATATAGTCCATAGGCACCGTTTTTCTCTGAAGCACCTCCTGTCCAGGTTGCCTCCATGCCACGGATAACCACATTAGTGCATTCATGTAGCTTAAGCGCATCGCCTTTACTATCGGCAATAGTAAAGTCTTCAATCGTAATATCTGATGCGTTCTTAATGCTGACTCCTTCGCCACCTTCAATCTGATCTTTAAAGGATAGAATTGTTTTTTTCATCCCTGCACCCCGTATGGTAACACCTGCCACATCGGTAAATGACAAGGGGCGATTGAAAGAAAATGTTCCTTCGGGAAGTAATATTGTTTCTCCTTCCTTGGCTTCTATGAGTCTTTTTTGAAGGGTAGATACGACCTCATCAGCAGATATTGCTTGTGAACCAGTAGTAGCCGTCTTGCACGAAGCAAATAAAATTACAAGAAGTCCAGCAATGAAATAACTTAAATTATTCATGTCGATATATTATCCAATAAATATATCTATTAAATCAATAAAGCTAAGAGTTCACTGAGTATCAATAAACAGTACAGACAAAATAGATGATAATTAACTTGAAAAAAATTATCTATTAAACGCATCCATGCGTGACCCTTGTGCGTAGTATATATAATCGAAGAAAATTTTTATTGATTGGACTCACACCTTAATAACATAATCAGTAAATGTGTTCGGGGAGAACGTAGTGCCCAGAATGAGCTGCATAAGCAGTTTTATTCCTATGGGCTAGGCATATGCTTGAGATATGTCAGCGACTCTCTAGAGGCAAGATCTGTCCTTAATCAAAGCTTTTATAAAGTGTTTAAGAACATAGAAAAATTCGACACAAACTTAGACTTCAAACCGTGGTTTAAGACAATCGTAGTTAATTCTTCATTGGACTATCTCCGCTCAAATCGAAAACTAGCTAATCAAGATGTATTAGAAGACAATATCAATGTATCCATCGATTCGAGTGCAATATCAGATCTTTCATATGAAGACATGTTAAGAATTGTGCATGATCTGCCTACATCATACAGGACTGTATTTAATCTCTATGTAATAGAGGGCTTTAAGCATCATGAGATCGCTGAAAAACTCGGAATAACAGTTGGGGCCTCAAAGTCAAATCTGAGCCGAGCAAAGTCAAACCTACGTAAAATGATGAACATAAATCTTGCATTATCATGAGTCAGTTAGAATATAAAAAGTTAGAAGATAAGTTCATAGAATTGTCCGATGATCCAAGACTGGAATATCAGGAAGCTGATTGGATGGCTGTAGAACAAATGTTGAATAAAGATGACAAGGATAGATCGCCCATATTGTTCTTATTGTGGGGACTTCTTGGGACAATAGTCACGGCTGGGTTGTTTTATTTTGCAGGTTCATTTTCAGATGATTCGCCGCTAGCATCTGCGAGCACACCTGAAATTTCGAACGAAAGAATGGCACGTGACAATATCAATTCTGTCGGAACAGACATTGAGACAAGCTTGATTTCAACTAACCAACAAAAATTAAATAATGAGAATCTTCAGAATGATCCAACTATCCAAGCTGACCTAAATCCTAATCAGGATCAGCAAGAACTAAACAATAACCTATACAATGAGTCTAGGCATGCGCGCCCTGAACACATCAATTCTTCCGTTATTGTTCAAGACGCTATTCCAAGATATGATAATGTAAGACGCAGTATAAATCAATCAGAAGATTTCATTCAGTCTCCTGAGCCACTCTTGTCAGTTGACCAAACAAGTAACAATTTAAACACCGAACATCTCAATAGAATCCAGATCGATGCCATAGAATCTAATAATGATATACTACATAATAGTGATCAAGCTCTCGATAGTCAACAAGCAGCACATGTAGCTGAACACAAGACCTCATCCTTAAATAACACCACAGGAGAATTAGATCATACTCAACGCATTGATAATGTATCCAATATTACAGCGCTTCTGATAGCGCCCTTAGATCTAGCGACAAGAAGTCTTAGTAAAGAATTGACCCTTGAAAACAAATCTGAAGTATTAGATGAAAAAAAGCCAAAGTTTTTGTTCAATGTCAATGCCGGAGTTGAAATAGCTCAATCGCCATTAGGTGGATTGAGTGACACAGATTATAGTTTTGGATTCAATTTTGGCTACGCTGCGAGTTCAAAATTAGTTGTCAATGCTGGAGTCAATTACATCCGAGAGTGCTATCTGGCAGAAGGCGGTGACTATAGTCCTCCTGTCGGATTTTGGTCTGCTACTGAGGGAGTGGCGCCGGAAGAAATCTTGGCATTATGTGATATGATTGATGTGTCATTGGGCGCTTCTTACCATTTTACGGGTGTACAGAATAATGGATTGATGGCTCGTGTAAGCCTGCTCTCTAATTTTATGCTGAGAGAAGAGTACGACTATCGGTTCGCACAAAACAGTGATGACTTTACAGGCGTCTTTAGAGGGGATAGTGAGACTTTCTTGAGCCAAGTTGAATTGGCTACTAGCTACAAATGGCGAACAGGTGCAGGATATTTCTTGGATGCAGGTCCATACTTAAAGCTTCCACTTAATGGCGTCGGACATGGCAATGTAAGATTGACTTCCATAGGATTAAGAGTAGGGATATCCCTGGTAAAATAGGGGGGGAGTCGTATAAGATGTAGATTTTTTTGTGATTTTTTATTGAGCAAAAGGAGTTAATCACAACCATGGGAGAGCGTAATTTTACGCTCTTCTTTTTTTTCGTCTGCACGGTTAAATTTTATTATAACTATACCAAAAAAACTATTGGACGCATCCAAATGCTCATTGCGCTCGTAATCTAGTTATAGTGATATGCTCTCAGGTCATTTGATCTTATACGCTCATTAGAATGATCAAAATTTTCGATTGATAGGGAGATATATAAAATATATTAGTGTGAGTTCCATTCCAAATTGGACTTTGCCCACCTGCTTTCTGTAGGTGGGTTTTTTTGTATTAGAGCAGTGCCCGAGCGTCAGGGGAGCATTGAAGTATAATTAGCCTAATGCAGGATTTACCTCCTCTAACTCTTAATAGGTTTATCAAGCTTTACTGATTTTAAGTATTGCCAAGAGCTCCTTGGATGTTAAGAAGGTCCCGTACCTCCTGATGATCTCTCGTTCGGGTGACATAAGTATTAGTGTCGGGTAGACGATCTGTCCATCAATAGTTCCGAGATGTTTTGTGAGCTCATTGGTTCCACTGGTATGACTATGAGGCACATATGTATATATACTATCGTTATATGTTAGATCTCGTTTATCCTCACCGTCGAAGCTAACAAAGTAGAATTCCGAAGATAGGCGTTCTTTAACTCCTTCGTTTGTGAATGTGGTGTGTTCCATGTTACGACAATAGCTACACCATGGCGCATGCATAAATATTATGATAGGTCTATCTCCCTTGTTAATTAAGGTGTCCAACTCCGATATATCGTATGTAATCAGGGCGGTATTCTGGATAGACCTACTTCTCGAGCACGACATCAAACTAAGCAGACAGATTAGGACTGATATTCTCGTCATGCTAATTAAAAGTATATCTCAATCCAAAAAACATACGCCTACCTTGATTCGGTGCATACACGTACTCAGGGTCAAAAGAGAGTGCAAAAGGATTGTTACTCGTAGGAAGTACTGCTCCCGTACCATCAAAAGATACCTCACTGTCAAATGGATCGAAACTGCGAGCGATGATGGGTTGGTCGAGATTTTTCCATGGCGTCCAATCGAGCAGATTTTTAATGCCACCATAGAATTCTATTGAGTCACTTGGCTTATGTGTGAGCTGAATATTTTGAATGCTCCACCAAGGCGAAAACTCAGGTCGTGGGTCGAGTTCTCCCAATAGAGGCAATCTCAATGGTCCATACAGATTAGCTGTATAATCTATGCTCCATTTTCGATTAGGTAACTGATAACTTGCGGACCAATTGCTTGCAAATCTCTCTGTCAATATCTGTCGCTGAGTAACCCCATTTTCGGTAGTTGATACATCCATCAGGGTCGCACCAAGATTAAAGCTCAGTCCATATGGTAGGGTTAAGTCTCCACTTAAACTTACCCCTTTGGTGATGGCATGCCCGTCAAGATTGTCATAGATGATCTGGTTAGGATTACTGTCATAATCAGGCAGGATGATATTACTGAAATGAGTGAACCATGAGGATAACTCAATATTAGCAGAGCCGCCATTGCTCATGTATAGGCGTTTGGTATAGTTCAGATTGATATTTATAGATTGCTCAGGAAGTAATTCTTCGTCAACGACCACATCTCGCGAGCCCGTCAATGCTGCGTGATCTTCAGTGAACAAACTCACCACTCTAAAGCCAGTGCCGACATTAACCCTAAAATTGTCTGTCGTCGATGGACTCCACTTATAAGCGACCCTAGGTGTGAATACGCTGCCATGATCATCATTATAATCATAGCGCAATCCAAGAAGTAATGTTTGCTTGGGACTGAATTTTATCTCGTCTTGTACGAATATACCAGGTAGATAGATCTGATCGGGGTC
>CAZAXY010000037.1:0-27883 GCA_964489125.1 uncultured Saprospiraceae bacterium | reverse complement strand
GAGTCTTTGCAGGATCATCTGAGGCAGCAATCTCTCGCTTAAAAATGATCTCACTTGCACCCTTAGCACCCATTACCGCAATTTCAGCGGTTGGCCAGGCAAAATTCATGTCAGCCCCTATGTGTTTAGAGTTCATTACATCATAGGCGCCACCGTATGCCTTACGAGTGATACAAGTCACTTTAGGCACTGTAGCTTCACTAAGAGCATAGAGCAGCTTTGCACCGTTAGTGATGATTCCATTCCATTCCTGATCAGTACCTGGTAAAAATCCTGGTACATCTACAAGGACTAGCAAGGGTATATTAAAGCAATCGCAGAAGCGTGTGAACCTGGCTGCCTTGCGCGAGCTCTCTACGTCCAGCACGCCAGCAAGACTATTCGGTTGATTAGCCACGATCCCTACACTCATACCAGCAATTCGGCTATGGCCGACAACGATGTTATCGGCATAATCTTGGTGTACCTCAAAGAAGCTTTCCTCATCGACAATACCATTGATCACATCACGTATGTCGTAGGGTTGATTAGCGTTTTCTGGCACTATTGATTCGAGTGATTCCCTGATTTCATCCCCGTGCTCATAAGGAAGGTCCTCAGGTTGATCCTCACAATTCTGAGGAATATAACTGAGTAATTGCTTGACCTTGTTGATACAGTCAAGATCATTGAATGCTGTCATGTGAGTCACTCCAGACTTAGTGGCGTGCGTTGATGCACCACCTAGTTCCTCTGATGTTACTTCCTCATTGGTGACAGTCTTGACCACGTTTGGTCCGGTGACAAACATATAGCTGGTTTGCTCTACCATGATGATAAAGTCAGTCATTGCTGGAGAATATACGGCACCTCCTGCACATGGGCCCATAATGGCGGATATCTGAGGTACCACACCAGAGGCTTGCACATTGCGATAGAAGATATCTGCATATCCACCTAGTGACTTCACACCTTCTTGGATTCGCGCACCTCCAGAATCGTTGAGCCCGATGATTGGCGCACCGACTTTCATGGCAAGATCCATGATCTTACAGATTTTTTCGGCATGCGTCTCCGACAACGAACCACCGAAGACCGTAAAGTCTTGAGCGTATACATAAATAAGACGCCCGTCCACGGTGCCATAGCCTGTCACAACACCATCACCTAGGAAGATCTGTTTACCCATGCCGAAGTCCTTAGTTCGATGGGTCTTAAATGCATCAATCTCTTCAAACGAGCCTGAATCGAGCAAAAAGTGTATGCGCTCTCGTGCCGTAAGCTTTCCCTTAGCATGTTGCTTGTCTATACGAGCCTGACCGCCACCAAGCTTGCTTTCATCTATCTTGCGTTGTAGTATGTCCTGTTTGTCACTCATTTTTTAAAGTAATCTATCATAATGGATAAAATCTCTGCGGCAGCTTTGGAAATCACTGTGCCAGGTCCGAATACTCCCGCAACACCTGCGTCAAAGAGATAATCATAATCTTGTGGCGGGATGACACCACCTGCTATGACCAAGATGTCGGGTCGCCCCAAGTCCTTAAGTTCCTGTATCACCTGAGGGATGAGCGTCTTATGGCCTGCGGCCAATGACGATATACCTAGAATGTGTACATCATTAATAGCGGCTTGTTTAGCCGCCTCCGCTGGTGTCTGAAAGAGTGGCCCGATATCCACATCAAAGCCTATATCGGCGAATGAGGTGGCGATCACTTTAGCACCACGATCATGTCCATCTTGACCCAATTTAGCGATCATGATACGTGGTCTGCGCCCGACTTTCTTGGCGAATCGATCCGATAAATCTTGTGCGTTCTTAAAATCTTCATTCATAGCAATCTCTCGATGATACACTCCCGAAATAGTCTTATTAGTAGCCTGATATCTGCCAAAAGATAACTCCATGGCATCAGAAATCTCTCCTAATGTCGCTCGTGCCCGTGCAGCTTGTACAGCCAGATGCAACAGGTTTCCTTTGCCACTTTTAGCTGCAGAAGATAATGCTTCTAAGGTTTCTTTTACGCCTACATCATCACGACTATCTTTCATTGCATTAATACGAGCAATCTGAGATTCTCGCACTGCCGTGTTGTCAATGTCTCTAACCTCAATATCGACATCGTCGTTACTCTGAAAAATATTGACGCCGACAATTTTATCCACCGCACTATCGATACGTGCTTGCTTGCGAGCGGCGGCTTCTTCGATCTTCATCTTAGGTAGGCCATTTTCTATGGCTTTAGCCATCCCACCCAGTGTTTCTACTTCTTCGATGAGCTGCCACGCTTTATTGATAATCTGATCTGTGAGATACTCCACGTAATAGCTGCCTCCCCAAGGATCGACTGCCTTAGTGATATGTGTTTCCTGTTGGATATACTTCTGTGTGTCACGGGCAATCTTAGCACTGAAATCTGTAGGCAGCGCAAGTGCCTCATCCAATGAGTTGGTATGTAGTGATTGTGTGCCACCGAATACGGCTGACAACGCCTCGATAGTCGTACGTGCTATATTATTAAATGGCTCTTGTGCTGTAAGACTCCAGCCCGACGTCTGGCAATGTGTCCGCAATGCCATTGACTTAGGATTCTGTGGATTGAACTGGCTGACAATCTTAGCCCATAATACCCTTGCTGCTCGCATCTTAGCGATCTCCATGAAGTGATTCATGCCGATACCCCAGAAGAATGATAAGCGTGGTGCAAAATCATCAATCTTCAATCCCGCCTTCAGCCCTGAACGGATATACTCTAATCCATCTGCAAGGGTATAAGCTAACTCGACATGTGCCGGAGCACCTGCCTCATGCATGTGGTAACCTGAAATACTTATGGAGTTAAATCGCGGCATATGCTGCGAAGTATACTCAAAGATGTCTGCAATGATCTTCATCGATGGCTGTGGCGGATAGATGTACGTGTTACGCACCATAAATTCCTTCAAGATGTCATTCTGGATAGTGCCACTGAGATCTTCTCTTGCTACGCCTTGCTCTTCGGCAGCGACGACATAAAATGCCATGATCGGAATCACTGCTCCGTTCATAGTCATCGATACCGACATCTTATCAAGAGGTATCTGATCAAAGAGGATCTTCATATCTTCTACACTATCAATTGCTACACCAGCCTTGCCGACATCACCTACTACTCGTGGATGGTCAGAATCATAGCCCCTATGTGTGGCGAGATCAAAGGCTACAGATAAACCTTTTTGACCTTGAGCAAGATTGCGCCTGTAGAATGCATTACTTTCTTCGGCAGTACTAAAACCAGCATATTGACGGATTGTCCATGGCCTCACAGCGTACATGCTACTATAAGGGCCTCGTAGATTAGGAGCTATACCTGCTGCGAAACCCAAGTGTTCAAGCTCAGCAATGTCATCTGCAGTATAGTGTGATTTCACGACGATGCCTTCCGCAGTGTCATGGGACTCACCCTGATCTGGAGCGACACGTTGACCAAGAGGTCTATATGCTATACTACTAAAGTCTATTGCCACTACACAAAGCTTTCTGAAATAATGAGTTCTTTGGTGCCATGACCATAGCTATAGAAGCCTTCACCACTCTTGACGCCGAGTTTGCCAGCTGTTACCATATTCACCAGCAGCGGACATGGAGCATACTTGGGATTGCCGAGGCCATCATGTAATACATTTAATATAGCCAGACATACATCGAGACCGATATAGTCGGCAAGCTGTAAGGGACCCATAGGGTGTGCCATGCCGAGCTTCATGATTCCATCAATTTCTCTCACACCAGCGATGCCCTCATGCAAGGATATAATCGCTTCGTTAATCATCGGAAGTAAGATGCGGTTGGCAATGAACCCTGGATAATCTTTAACCTCCAGAGGAATCTTCCCAAGGTTTTCCGAAACTTCGATGACCTGATTGCACACTTCTTGTGATGTCGAGTAGCCTTTGATTACTTCTACAAGCTTCATGACGGGCACGGGATTCATGAAGTGCATGCCTATCACTTGTGATGGCCGTTGTGTAGCTGCACCAATCTTGGTAAGCGATATCGATGAAGTATTGGATGCAAGTATGGCATGATCAGGCGCATGCTGATCAATTTCTTCAAATATCTTTAGCTTGATGGTTTCATTTTCAGTAGCAGCTTCTACCACTAAGTCTGCGTCAGCCACTCCGGATTTCAAATCGGTCTGCGTTGCAATATTAGCGAGTGTCCGATTCTTGAGATCTTCATCGATTTTCTCCTTGCGAACCATGCGATCTAAATTTTTCGTGATGGTCTGAATAGCTCTTTCCAAAGCATCTGCGGAGATGTCTATCAGCGTCACCTGATAGTCCTTCATAGCGAATACATGAGCGATGCCATTACCCATGGTTCCCGCTCCTATTACAGCGACTTTGTTTATCTGTTTACCCATGTTGATTTAGTTGTTTTAGGTACTGATAGTATTCTTTCTTGTTCGTTGATATACTCTTTAGCGAATATTGCCGCTACCTCAGAGATTGCTTTTTCTTTAGCTTTAATTTGTTCAGCTGAGTAGTAATTCTTGACGAAATGTGTATCGAACTTACCCGATATAAAGGCCTCATGATTACACACATAGGTGCCAAAGGGCAGAGTTGTAGCAATACCCTCTACCTTATACTCCAATATGGCTTGCTTCATTAATTCTATAGCTTCTTCTCGGCTATCTCCATATGTTATGAGTTTAGCTATCATTGAGTCGTAGTAGATCGGTATCTCCATTCCTTCAACATAGCCGTCGTCTACCCTGAATTTTTCTCTACGAGGGATTTTATATGTAGTCAATGTTCCAACACTCGGCAGGAAGTTATTCAGGGGGTCTTCGGCGTATACTCTCAACTCTAGGGCATGCCCTGTTATGCTGAGATCCTCTTGCTTGATCGCGAGCGCTTCACCTCGAGCGACCCTAATTTGTTGCTCTACCAGGTCAACCCCTGTTATCATTTCTGTCACAGGATGTTCGACTTGTAGCCTGGTATTCATCTCGAGGAAGTAGAAATTGAGCTTTTCGTCAAGTAAGAACTCTACTGTGCCTGCCCCTACGTAGTCACATGATTGTGCGACTCGCACTGCTGCTGCGCCCATCTCTGCTCGCAGCGCCGGTGTCAATACTGCAGACGGAGCCTCTTCGACTACTTTTTGATGTCTCCGCTGAACACTGCATTCTCGTTCAAAGAGGTGTATTGTATTTCCGTGAGTATCTGCCAGTACCTGTATCTCAATATGCCTTGGCGAACCCACATACTTCTCTATGAATACTGAACCATCTCCAAAAGCTGAAGTCGCTTCACTGATTGCACGCTCCATTTGTTCTTGGAGCACATCCTCAGACTCAACGATACGCATTCCTTTGCCACCACCACCTGCCGATGCCTTAATCAATATTGGATATCCGATATCACCAGCAATTTCTTTTGCCAGTGACACATCTGTTATGGCTCTATCGATACCAGGCACCATCGGGATATCATACGCCTTAACCGTATCCTTTGCAGCGAGTTTGCTACCCATGACTTCGATAGCTTTAGGATTTGGTCCTATGAAGGTGATGCCAGCTTCTGTCACGGCTTGGGCAAACTTAGCATTCTCACTAAGGAAGCCATAGCCTGGATGTATGCCGTCTACATTCAATCGCATAGCATGAGCAATGATTTTGCCCATGTCGAGGTAAGATTCAGCACTCGGCGGCGACCCAAGTAATACCGCCTCATCAGCATACTGCACGTGGGGGGCATTACGATCAGCTGTAGAATAGACCGCTACTGTCTTGATACCCATCTTTTTAGCGGTACGCATTACCCTTATGGCGATTTCACCTCGATTAGCTATTAATATCTTCTTCATGGTTGGTTCTGTTTGGCCCACAATTCTTGAAAGTATCCCCAAGACATCGCAGCTACTGTATCTGTGAGTGATTCTATATAATAGCTGCCAGCAGCTGGATCGACAACACGATCCATATAGGACTCCATAGATAGTAGATGGAATGTATTGCGAGCGATCCTACGAGAGAAAATTTTTGTGTCCTTTACACTGTTGTAGTCTCGATATATCTGTATAGTATCTGCACTAGCCGCAACCGCAGAAAGTGCCGCTGTACTTTGCTTAATTCTGTTATAATTGACGTCATCTGTAATTACGGTCTCAGATAAAATACACGATAGATATATGTCGTGATCTGGCCTATATCCATATGCTCCAAACAGTAACCTTACCAGATGCCTGATGGCTCTTGCCGCTGCTATATTGAGGAAATAACAGTCGTCGATGGCAAGCTTGATCTGAATAGCATCATAGACTTTGCTTAGATCATCATGATCTATATGCTCTATTGATTTATAGAGCTTATAAATGATATTACCCAGTTCTTGGTGGACTCCAGATATACCCTCATAATAGGCTAACCCGTCAATAGTAATAGACCTTATAGTCGGATGTGCTCTGACAAATGCTTTGTCAATGCTATTCGGAGCAGAGTCAATGGAGAGCTTGATATCTGTTAGTGATTTGCCCTTGGTGTCAATATAACTTGCAATAGCGGCTATCTGATTGGATGCGTCGACATCAGAACCCATAACCCAATCCAAGCCTATCATATCGAGATAAACATCCCTGAAAAGTAGTTCTAAGTCTGAACTGGCTAGTAATCGATTGGTGTGAAGTCTGATTGCATTGGCTCCGCCTTGAAGTGCGCTAAGGATCACTCCATTAGCCAAAGGAAGGTCTTCAGAGACTTGGATAGGCTCCATGGCCAACCAACCGTTATTGTTTTTATCTGTTTTGATGGATGTTGAGAACTTAAGGTCTGACTCATCCTTAAACGGACTAACTACCAGCTTCTCATTGATTACCCAATCCAAAGTCTCGATAGGTTTGCCTTTTAAATCAACCGTTATCTTATCGATCCACCTATTTTTAGTAACCTTGTCGAATGTGCTAAAGTCCATCCCTCTATTCCATTTCGATTAGAACAGCGTTTTTCTCAATAGCGTCCTTTGGCTTCACTACGATACTTTTTACTGTCCCAGCGCCTGGTGCTTTGATCACATTTTCCATTTTCATTGCCTCGAGTATGAGAAGTGTATCTCCCTCATTGACTTGATCACCAGCTTTTACAGCAATCTCAAGTACCAGTCCAGGCATAGGTGCTTTCACGTCCTTAAAGACATTTGGCTTGGTGAGTGCAAAGCCCAACTCCTTCACGAGGAGATCATATTTATCCGCAATCTGTACAGTTAGTTCTTGGCTGTCAACAGTCAGTCTTAATAGCTTACTATTAGAGTCATAGTGTTGTGGAACGATGATGTAGGATTGATCCTGATATATCATACTATAGGATCCATCGTCATTGCTGATGAGATCATAATCTCTATCCGCAGTTAGATCAAAATCATATTGTCCATTTACTGTTGCCTGCATGGTGTTATTAGTATGCTTTTTTATAGTTGCGTCCATCTATAGCTGTTTTAGCTATGATCTCTCTCATGATTTCTGACGTGCCGCCAATGATTGGCGCACATCTGGCGTCTCTGTATACCTGAGCAATTGGATACTCTTCCATGAATCCATACCCACCAAACATCTGTAGGCACTCATCCACGAATCGTGTATGAAGATTAGCAGAGAGTAATTTACACATTGAGCACGCTTCAACTGCCATTTGACCTTGTTCCAATCTCCAGGCGGTATTATATATTAATTGTCGTACAGCCTCCAGTTCTGATTTGATATCTGTCATTCGATGACGTAGTGCTTGCATTTGAGAAATCGATTTGCCGAATGCCTTTCGTTCATTCATATAGTCGATCGTAAGCGCCCATACACCGTCCATCAGGCCTATAGAATTCATAGCAAGAACAAGGCGTTCCATCTGCAGAGATTCAGATAGATAATAGAAGCCTTTGCCGGGCTCTCCTATGAGATTCTCTTTGGGAACCACAACGTCCTCAAAAAACACTTCTGCCGTATCGGAGGAATGCCAACCGATTTTTTCAAGCCTGTTCTTTGTTACTCCTGGAGAGTTCATATCTACTATAAGTAGAGAGATGCCCTCATCCATTTTACAACATAGAGTCATGAAATCAGCGTAGTAGCCATTAGTGATAAATATCTTGGAGCCGTTGACGATATAATTGTCCCCGTCTGACTTGGCAACAGTATTCATCCCTCGTACATCAGAGCCTGCTTGAGGTTCACTCATGCCCAGACACGCAATCATCTCACCGTTGATGGCTGGTGCGAGATACTTCTTTTTTTGAAAGGCATTGCCAGCATTGGATATATGATTGGTAGCCATATACACGTGTACGGCGACTGCGATGGCAAAGCCACTATTAAGGGACCGAGATAGCTCCTCATTAAATATCACTTGAGAAAACATATCTGCTTCTAGACCGCCATAGGCTTGATCATGGCAGATTCCAAGGTAGCCCATCTCTCCCATCTTAGCCCATATATCACGGGGTATAGCTTTCTCTCGCTCCCAAAGTAAGGATTGTTCCTTGACCTCGGTTTCAATGAAGTCTCTCAAGGAAGATCTGAAAATGTCATGTTCTTCTGTAAAGTATGGCGATGTTGACATGTTAATCCAAAAATATAAACATGAAATAAGAATTTTGTGCTCATGGTTCTCTGGAAACCAGATAAGTTCCAATTAGGGTGAAGATAATTTGGAGCCAAAGAGAATTATCAAAACAATATTACTTTTCTTTAGCACCTATAGAGTCTCATTTATTAATTTCCCAGCTAAACTCACATAAGATATGTATATTCTTGTAGCAGAATTTATAGGTACAGCAATTCTGATCTTGTTAGGCAATGGCGTTGTGGCCAATGTTGTGCTCAACAAAACTAAAGGGAATGATTCTGGATTGATCGTCATAGCCTTTGGCTGGGCCATCGCAGTATTCGTAGGAGTGTTTATCACTGCATCTATAAGTGGTGCACATCTCAATCCTGCGGTAACATTAGGGTTGGCAATAACAGGGGACTTTGCTTGGTCAAATGTTGGTGGATATATGATTGCTCAGCTATTAGGGGCCATGGCTGGTACAAGTTTGGTTTGGATGATGTACAAGCCACACTATGATGATACTGATGATGCTGCGGCAATACAATCAACATTTTGTAATGCACCGGCGATACCCAATACGATAACTAACTTTTTATCAGAATTGTTTGGGACATTTATTCTAGTTTATGGAGTATTACACATAGCAGGGGCTTCGGTTGGTGATCAGCCAGCATCCTTGGGAGCTTTGGATGCGCTACCTGTTGCTCTAATCGTCCTGGGTGTTGGCGTGTCACTTGGTGGTACTACTGGATATGCGATTAATCCTGCTCGTGATCTAGGACCACGGATTATGCATGCTATTCTACCGATTAGGGCCAAAGGAGGCAATGGATGGGGATACTCTTGGATACCAGTCATGGGCCCATTTGCGGGAGCGGTCTGTGCAGCGCTCTTGATGAACACGATTGGATAGGCTTATGCTGTCAATCCACCATCTACAGGGAGACATAAGCCAGTTACAAATGAACTCGCTGGATCAGTAAGCCACATTATCGCATTGCTGATATCGCTGACTTCTCCATATCTTCCGACAGGAATTGTCTGGACTAGTTTAGCTCGTAAGCTCTCATTAGACTGAAACATGCCTTCGACTAGTGGAGTATTAGTAAATACAGGACACACAGCATTGACCTTGATATCTGTAGATGCATACTCGATAGCGGCTGTCTTAGTCATGCCTATCACAGCATGTTTGCTGGCGACGTAGGCGAGCTGCTTAGGCAATGCACGCATTCCAGCTATAGAGGCTACATTAACAATCTTACCGCTGCCTTGCGCTTCCATAATCTTGAGTTCTTCCTTCATACAGTAGAATACTCCACTTTGGTTGACTCGTATAACATTGTCCCAATCTTCGAGTGTGTGTTCTGCTGTCTTATTGGCTGCTTTGCCGCCGATACCAGCATTATTCAGAGCCACATCCAATGATCCAAAATCTGATACAACCTGTGCTATTGTTGAGACTACGTGCTCATAGGAGCCAACATCAAGTTTATAAGCCTTGACTTTAATGTTCTGAGCCTTAAGTTCGATTGCTGTCGATTCATTTAGATCATCGTTCCAATCAGCGATAGCGACATAAGCTCCAGCTTTGCCATATTGCATAGCACATTCCTTGCCGATACCCGATGCACCACCTGTGATAAATACTGTCTTGCCATTATAATTCATCTTCCCTATTCAAACATTAATGTGACAAACTCTGCAACACATGCAGGTTTTTCAATTCCCTCGATCACAACTTTAGCTGCCCATGTGGCTTTGGCGCCATTGTTAGGGTAATCCTCAACGCTGGCCAGCTCAAATACACATCGCAACTTGCACCCGACAGGCACATGATGTGGGAACCTTACTTTATTAAGCCCGTAGTTGACACCCATCTTAGCGCTTTTGACGGATATCGTCTGCTCGATGAACATCGAAAGCAAAGAAAGCGAATAAAACCCGTGAGCAATAGGGCCACCAAAGGGAGACATCTTGGCTTTCTCGGGATCAGTATGGATCCATTGAAAGTCTTTGGTACAATGTGCGAATTCGTTTACTAATTCTTGAGTCACGTGAAACCATTCAGGAGACGTTAGGCTAGTGCCTTTGGCAGCTTTAAGAGCTGCAATATTATCAAATACCGTCATAATAGGATGTAGTTAATTGTGGCAGTAATATAGAAGTCTTAAAGGAGAGTGGAGTACGAGTTTATTGGCAATTTTAGGATGCCGTGTGTTGTTTTTGATCTTTGCTTACTCGAGATTTGAAATACTTTGTATTAACCACCAAAAGACCAAATGACTCACAATCTTCCTTAGTGTGCTTGGCATGATGCGCGCCATGTGCCTTGAGTATCCCTCTTGAATAACTGCTGTCAAGTTGTTTGAACCACTTGAATCTCTGATGGATGTATACATCATGGATGAGGAAGTAGAGTAGCCCATAGATGGAAATGCCTATGCCGATAAAGAGTAAGTAACGATAGTCGGTATATAGTGAACCAAGAATATAGCAGGTCATGCTTGGCAGAGCAAAAACAAGAAAAAATCTATCATTCTTTTCCCAAAAACCATGCTTCTCATACTTGGGTTTGTGATGATCTTCGTGCCAGTGCCAAAGGATGCCATGCATGACATACTTATGTGCAAACCATGCTACGAACTCCATTATGACAACAGCGCCGATCGTAAAAAGAACATATGCTAAAGGGGTATTCATGATCTTATTTATTCTCTTCGAATATAAGAGAATCCCTACAGTAAGACTCTCTCCAGATCTGGAGAATAGACGGATCTAATTAGCGGCAGTTCTAAGAAAAATGTGGTTCCATGATTTTCTGTCGATTCGAAATGTATACGCCCACCGATGCTATCAACCATATTAGCCGCGATTGCTAAGCCAAGCCCTGACCCACTGCTCTTGGTAGTAAATTTAGGTCTGAAGATTTTTGATTGCATATCATCTGAGATTCCTGATCCATTGTCCTTAACGCTGATGATTGCTTTGTTCTGTTCTTTATAGAGCTTTAGAATGATCTGTCCTCGCCGATCCTCTGGAATAGCTTGTATAGAGTTTTTTACCAAATTATTAAGGATGCGAAGCAAATGGTTCTTGTCAGCATATGCTCCAATATCATCAATCGGTTCGACCAGGCGGATGTCCATATCACTACGTTGCCTGAATAGATCGTGTATGGTCTCTACAACATCATTAAGGAGTACCTTCTTATTATTAGTTTTTGGTAGACTACCAAAGTTACTGAACTCGTCAGCGATCTGTTTGAGATTTTCGATTTGACTCATCAGTGTATTGGACATCCTAATCGTAAGTTCTTCGATGTTGTCTCTCTTGAGCGATATGCTGTTCTGGAGATGTTGAAGACTTAGTTTCATTGGGGTTAATGGATTTTTGATTTCATGAGCTACTTGCTTAGACATCTCTCGCCAAGCACTCTCACGTTCAGAACGTGCTAAGACTGCTGCATTGTCTTGAAGTTTTTCTATCATGTTGTTATACTCCCATATGAGATCAGCAATTTCATCATTGCCATCCCATTGAACTTTTTGATCTCCTTGACTCAGTTTAGCTTGACGCATGGTGTCGCCAAGCTTAATAAGTGGATTTCTGATATACTCTGACAGTCTAATAGAAATGACCAAGCCTATTAGAAATAAGAAAACGTATGTGTTGAGTAGCGCTTGAATGAATTCTCTTTTAAAGAGGGTGTCACCATATTTGGTATCCCAAGAACTAATCTGGACAACAGACACGATTCCTATGGTCGCAAAACAGAAGACGAGAGTTATGAGTATCGAAAATTGGATTCGATTGCGAAGTAGTGATCTATTGTTTAAGGTAAATGTCCATGGCTTTGGAAGAAAGGCACGCAAGTCATTGAAGTATGCGAGTGGGACATACAGTATCCCACAGATAAAGAATACCAGAGAGAATAAACTAAAGGCATCGAGAATTGGAGGGTTGCCAACGGTAACTATGTTTTTTTCAAGATGAAATATAGATATCGAGACATAGGACCCGAGGATAATCGTCCAGAGGATAAGCCATATAATATTGGGTCGTTTCTGCTCGTAAAACACTTCTAATAGCAGGAAGAAGGTCGCCAATAGGACCGTGGTCAATAGAGTGTGCTCTGAGGTAGTGTAGGTGGTTGTAATAATAACGACCCCTATTAGCGCAATTGCACCTAGTCTGATGTTGATCCTAAGAGCTGAAGCTCGTGCCCGCATAAGATAAGACTGCTTAAAAAGGTTGAGAAACGCAATAATAAATAGCGTCAATAGAAGCAGTGCTATTGGTTGTAGTAAGGTGATACGATGTATTGAAAATTTCCCTGAGTGCAATATGGCCTCCATGCTATGGAGTAGCGCAATAAATGAAAAAGCCCACAAGAAAGAATTGATCAATAAGCGTATAGGGCTGCTGACCAATAGGTTTACTCGATCATTTTGAGCAAGGACAAGTAGGCAGATGACCAAATAACTCACTCCACCACTAACTCCTAATGATATAATAGTACTATCTACAATCACATAGAGGAGCGCTACTAAACCAAGGACAATAGTGCTGTTATGCCACTTAGTGGCGCCGACTTCAGTCCCATAAGACATGGGATTGTCGTGAGTTACGTTATTCATCTTAAATCAATTACATATTAAAAATAGTCATAATATGACTGTGTTTCACTGTCAGGACTGATTTATTTGAGGGATTATATCATATAGTACAATAAACCGATACTTTTGCTGTGCATCTGACTCTATCGCTGCTCATAATGATGAGGGGAGGAAAGTCCGGACAACGTAGAGCATCGTACCGCTTACATAGAGTGGGGGATGGGGAGAGATCCCACATCGACAGAAAGTGTCGCAGAAACTATACCGCCCAGTGTACTGGGTAAGGGTGAAAACGTATGGTAAGAGCATACGGCCGCTATCAGCAATGATAGTAGTGGACAAACCTTGCGAGTTGCAATGCCACGTATATTTTGATCCTTTAGAGGTTTTGATCCTTTAGAGGGTAAGCTAGCTCGGCTGAGTCAAAAGGGGTAGGCAGCGTAGATAAATGATAGAGCTATAATCTGATTATAGAACAGAATCCGGCTTATGATGATGCACTTTTAGAATAAAAAAGCGGATCGCCAGTCATGCTGACAATCCGCTTTTTTTAATTTCTTTCTTCTTATCGTTTAGAAGTTATTCGCTTCACTACCGAGTATACCTAGGTCAAATGTCAAACTGAATCTCAAAGTGTTGTCAAGTGGTCCTCGTTGAATATTAGTCGGTGCCAAGTATGATATGTCAAATCCGAACACGTTGTATTTCAATCCAACTCCTATAGTCAGGAAGTTTCTATCTCCTTTAAGTTCGTGTTCTCTAAAATATCCTGCTCTAACGGCAAACTGATTATCATACCAATATTCTACACCAAGAGATGTAGACCACTCACGAAGTTCTTCTCTAAATCCTCCAGGCGCATCACCAAAAGAACTGAGTAAGTTGGAGAATGTGGAGCCTTCTCTATGATCTGGGATATTATTTTGATCACTGTCAAAAGTTCCATTTGCCAGATCCCCTGTATTATTCGTCAAGAATGGCTCAATGTTGGGTATTGGTGTTGGCACCAATAACTTATTGAAGTCAGCGACAAAGGTTACTGAGTTGTATTCATCAAGGTTTATTTTATAGGCTAAACCTAACCCTAGGTTAGTAGGAATGGCTTCACGCACGGGATCATTAGTATAACTGATCCTCGATCCGAGATTAGATAGCGCCAACGCAGCTGTAAAGTTATTACCATAGCTATCTCCCAAGTCTGGATTAGAATTGTATGTGGCAGAGATATCTGCTGCAAAACCAGTAGCAGCACTAATTACACGTCCGCCCACACTCTGGCCATTAGCTAGATTGGACAAGAAAAACTTTCCTCCAATTCCCACAGAGAAGTTTTCACTGAGTTTGCGTCCGTATGATAACCCAACTGTAAACTCTCTAGGCATTCCACTACCCGTGCCATTACCGTTGATATCAGTAAAGTTGATCTGTCCTAAACTAAAGAATCCAAAATTGAATCCAAAAGCCGATAGCTCATCTATTCTCTTATATCCTGAGACATAGGCCACATACACATCCGTCAGGCCTAAATTTTGTAGCCATGGAGTATAAGTAGCGGTGACTTCAGCCTCTTTTTCTATGAACGCCAGCTTGGAAGCATTGTAATAAATAGAAGAGGCATCTGGAGAGGTCGCAATGCCAGCATCACCTAAGGCTCCGCCCCGTGCATCGGGAATGATGCTCAAAAATGGTAGCGCTGTATTTACAGGATTGGGGGTGCAATTACCATTGATATCGACAACACAACGTTGTTCGGGATCCCACTGGCCAAAACCTATAAAGGGAAGTATTATAAGAAATAGAAGCGCAAGCAACAGTTTATTGATAGTCATCCTTTACGGTATTTTGTGACATAGACAAGAACTGCCTTTAGCACAATATTATTTTAAGATTAGCAATTTTTTGAAATCAGAACGCAGGATTTCGCCTTCGCTTGTATTCAAAACTGCCCTGTAAATATACGAACCACTACTTAATGCAGACAAGTCAACACCAGATCTGCTAGGAATTCTGATGAAGTTATTAGCAAATGGCCCTAAGACCTCAATCTCACGCATGAGTCGCCCTTGTAGATTATAAATCTCAAAGTTTATAGCACTAATATTGTCAACAGCATGAGTAAGTGAAAATTGGACTAATCCATCAGTGGGATTGGGAGATACATCAAAAGAAAATATTTCGCTATTCAATTCTTCATCAACAATAAATTCGAGTTGCGTTGTACTCAGATTATTAGCAATGTCAAATGCTCTTAACTCAACAGTATGAGGGCCAGGAGCTAAGTCGTTTAATTGGATAGTGGCAGTTCCACTCGTCGAGCCAAAAGTTGTGCTTGTACTGAATAGATCATTAAGTATTAGAGTGTTTTGTGTATCATCATCTATGATTGCCACAATCTCATGACCGATGGCAACTTGGCTCAGGTTGATGCCAGACTCATCAAAAAGACTAACAATTAAAAATGGATCGCTATTGACGACATCTCCATTCATAAAGGCTCTTGAGTTTATCCACCCTCGAATAGTGGGACCATCATTATCAACAATAGGATTATCCGAAGAACCTCCGACTACGAGATTATCATAAACACCACCAGCATCTATGAGATCTTCTCCTCTTGCGTAGTAGCTGATTTTAGCCTGACCAGGCGAAAAATTGATGTCCACAGGTACAATAAAACCAAGATCAAATAGGCCCTCACGCACTTCTACAGATCTTTGAAAGATTACATTAGTAAACAAATCAAAGTCTCTCGCCCTACTGCGCTCGTCATTTTGAAGTGTTCTTATGGTAGTAGATTTGTCATAGATAGTAATGTCCATAACCCCGTTAAAAGATTGATCAGGGTTGAGGCCATCAATGCTCACCATCCCTGCCAAGCTGACACTGTCTAATGCACCCACTGTATCGAGTCTATTTGTTTCTATAAGTTGACCATTGATATGAGTAGTCATAACCTGATGTCTTGGATAAGCCAAGGTCATGCTCGGATCTCCGATCAATAGAAATTTACGCGCATTGATATTGGTAAGTGAGACTTGATTCTTGGATCTTCTCAAGATCTCACCGATGGTCTGAAATTGCCCATTTTCTTGTTGAAAGAGGTTGTCGTATACAGCACTTGTTAATCTAAAGTTTTGCGATGCATATACCGAGCGCACTGTAGTAAATAAGGCTATGGCACCACCAAGAGGATTGAGAATTGAATGCTCACCAGCAGAAGTAATGCTCGCATCATCAAATCCTGTAAAGGAGCATGTGGCGGTAATAATCAATGGTAGCCTATTGAAATTAGTCCAGCTGTTGATGTCGCTCACACTAAGTACACGCTCTTGCGACCAGCCTAGCGATCCGCCATGTCCGAGATAGTTCATCACTAACAAGCCACTTTCGACAGTGCGATTGAGCTCAGCATTGGCGTCTGGGTACCTATTCCCTCCTGGTGTAGATATCTGATTAAAAGCATCCCAATAAATCTTATTTTGAACAAAGTTAGGGTGCCTATCTTCAGTGTTTTCGGCGATCTCGTCAGCATCATTGACATGAAGATTAAAGTCTTCATCATCTGCACAGAATCCAATCTGATTGCGCCAATCTCCGAGTGTCTGAGAGTTGGTGTCATAGTTGATAATCTTTGTGACTAAAGCCTCAGCTTCCTCGGCTGTTCTAACAGGTAGCCTCCCTACAGCTATATCTAAGTCTCCACGAAGATTCTCAGGATTATCATCGTCGAGCAATGCGAAAAAGTCGTCCGAAGGAAAGGCTGCAAGAGGGTCTAAGGACTCAAAGGTTTCATAAGTTGGAATGAAGTTTTGATCGGGTAAATCGGTGTAGATATGCTGGAAATCAAATGATCCATCTCCAAAAAGCAATAGATACTTAAACTTGGAATCTTGCTCATACAGGTGCTGTGCAAAAGCTCTTATGGCCTCAGGAGATTTTCTTCCAGAGCTAAACTCATCATAGATAAAGTCTGCATCTACAGAAAGCACATCGAATAGACTGAAATTCTGTCGATGCTGCTCCAATCTCAGAGCCTGTTCTTCAAAATCACTATGATATACAATAAGAAGATCTGGACTGGTTAAATTTCTTAAATTCTGCTCTGATCTCAGCTCAACTGAGCTCGGAACTAAGAGGTCTGCATCAGCGTCAAACACAACATAGTTACTCGATGAATCAAGATTGAATAAAATGAAATCTCCATCACGCTGATAGTTGATGTTGTCGATGCCTCCATCGGAAACAGACCACAACGTTGGCGTGAGACTTGATCTAATATATCCAACATTGCCATCGTCAAATGCACTGAATGTTTGTTGATCGCCATCAAAATCTAATGGACTACTCAATTCAAGTGATACTTCATCTATCCAGGCTTGAGCTTGGCTGGAGTTTTTTTGGTATTGAACAGATAGGACTGGTGGGCTGCGTTGATCAAGCGTATTCAACTGATCATTATTGAAGCTCAATCTAACCATACGACCGAAGTCATCTTCGACATCACCTATATCGACCGAAGAAATTCCTTCTTGCACCTGCAGATCACCAACATTAAAAATCATCATCTCAGGTCCATCACTTCTGACGACTGCAGTCAATTCTGCACTGCGTATGGTAGCGCTTTCAATCGAAGTTGGTAAGATGCGATTGAGATTGGTTGAGCCATTATTAGTTATTTCTATCCCTACCCACATCTGGCCAGACCCTGAGTTGACGGGGTCTTCATGCAGTAGATTGAATGTTGACTCGTTATATCGGACACAATGTATGTGATTAAAAACAGGTCGAATATCTGGCGGTTCCAGGTAAGCTATAGTCTGGACAACTGCACGACTGCCTACATCAGTGACGAGATAAACAAAACTACCTGTATCATATGGGTTGTCTGATAAGTGATCTATATCGAGATGAAATAAAACATAGTCACCAGGATCAAATTGGCCATCATCAATACCTACTATCTCAAAAGGGATTTCTATATCATTAGGTGTATTAGTCCACAATTGCCATTGTTGAGGATCTGCTTGAGCTCCAATATTTTGCCGAACCCAATCAAAGCTTAACTTATATACGCCTGATGCATCACATCGTAGTTTATAAGATTGATTTATGGATAGAGGAGAATTTTGAGCAGCAATAGTCGAACCAAACAATAACTGGATGGCAATAAACCAAATAGTATATCTTTTTATTAGAACGTCGTATATGTTACGCATGTATAACATTGTGGTTAACACAAAACAATCTTGCGAGCGTTTTTAATATTAATTATGTATATAGTATACAATTTACACCTAAACAGTTGAGAATCAGATTACATATAAGCCTTTTTATCTTCGCTCTGACAGTTATGTTTCAGAACATAGCAACTAGTCAAGATGTAGTCTTCAGCCAGTTTTACAATGCCCCTATTCAGCTTAATGCTGCATTGGCTGGTCTGTCCAATAACCCACATGTCTCTGTCATCAGTCGAGACCAATGGTCAGGATGGGGGAGCCAGCAGAATCCCAATGGAGGGTACCGCACATATGCTGCTTCTTACGATCAGTTTTTTCAATATGCTAACAGTGGTATCGGGGTACAGGTTCTGAGTGATAATGCGGGTGATGGTATTATCACCTCTAATCAGATAACAGGTGTATACGCATATCAACTGCGATTAAAGAACAAATTTAAAGCTCGAATCGGTTTAGAAGCTACGCTAGCTCAACAAAGGCTGGATTGGGATCAGCTCATATTTTTTGATCAAATCATAGTAGGGAGCGAGAGTCTATTGACCTCTCAAGAAGTTAGACCAGATGTATTGACCACGACCTATGTCGACTTTGGGGTAGGTGGAGTATTATATAGTGAAGAGTTCTATATCGGCTTATCACTGAAGCATTTAAATGTACCAGACAACAGTTTTCAACCAGGCAGCAGGGCCATATATGCTGGTCTCCCACCACGCCTTACTATCCACGCTGGATGGCAAATAGATTTGGACGGATACAATAATGAGGGTTTTGGCTCGTTTTTTGCTCCTAGTGTCTTATTAGTGAGACAGTCTGAACTAAGCCAACTGAACGCAGGTGGATTAGTCAATAAAGAAAATTTCTTTGCTGGAGCTTGGATCAGATATGATTTTTCCAACTTTGATGCTGTGATTTTGTCAGCAGGATGGAGGACAGATTGGCTGAAATTAACATACAGTTTTGATGTTACTTTAAGTGCCGCCAACGTCCTAAATACAAGAGGAAGTCATGAAGTAAGTGTCGTTATGAATTTCGGCGCTTTCGGCAATCCACCTTCCAGATACGAAGATTGCTTCAGTATTTTTAGATAATTATTACCCAAAATGAATATTAGATTTTTTGTCTTAGCACTTAGCTTGTGCATGATGTCATCTTGTTTCCTCAAAAAGAAAGGAGGAGGTAACGAGAGTTCATCAGCAACCGGTTGGAAATACAATGACACCGAATGGGGTGGCTTTGAAAAATTAGATTACGAAGGTCAGCTCAATGCACCAAATATGGTGTTGATCCCAGGAGGTACTTTTACTATGGGACAGACTGGCCAGGATGTTGTTTACGATTGGAATAATATCCCTCGTAGAGTATCAGTAACTTCATTTTACATGGACGAGACTGAGGTTTCTAACATCAATTGGCGCGAATATGTCTATTGGTTAGAAACGAGATATGAATCTCATCCTGTTGTGGCGCAGGAAGCCTTGCCAGATGAAAAAGTGTGGTATGATGAGTTATCATACAACGACCCCTTAGTAGAGACTTATTTTAAGCACCCAGCATATGATGACTATCCAGTAGTCGGCGTAACATGGGAGCAAACTCAAGGCTACTGTAAGTGGAGAACTGATAGAGTCAATGAGTTTATCCTTATAGAGAGAGGAATATTGAATCCTACTCCTGATCAAAAAGATGCAGATGTGTTTGATACAGATTCGTACTTAGAGGGCCAGTATGAAGGAAATGTCAGAAAGAACCTTCCAGATATCAGAACTGGGGGTGAGCGATCTGTGAAATTTGAGGATGGGATATTAACTCCTTCATTCAGACTTCCAACAGAGGCAGAATGGGAATACGCAGCTCTTGCCTTACTAGGCAATCATCAAAATCCTAAGGATGAATTGATATCTGATCGTAGATATTACCCATGGGATGGATCGAGCCCAAGATATCAGACTCGCAATAAACAACAAGGTCGCCTACTGGCTAACTTTAAGAGAGCGAAAGGTGATTATGCAGGTATAGCAGGTAATCTAAATGATAATGCATTCCAAACAGCTCCAGTGCGCCAGTTCGTACCTAATGACTTCGGTCTCTATAATATGGCAGGAAATGTTGCTGAGTGGGTACAGGATGTATATAGACCTCTAACAAGCCAAACTTTGGAAGATTCAGATAATCATGATTTGAATCCATTCAGAGGAAATGAGTATAAAGAGTTGTTACGTGATGAGTATGGCAACGTAGTTGAAAAAGATTCACTGGGTAGATTGCGATATAGAAACTTCAATGATGAAGAGTTACAGGAACGTGAGAACTATAGAACTGGCGATGCTCGTGCATATGCAGATGGGGATCGAGAAGAAGTGAACTATGAGTATGGCAAGTATACACTTATCAATGATAAGTCGAGAGTTGTAAAAGGTGGATCTTGGGCAGATAGACTATACTGGTTGCAACCAGGTACTCGAAAATTCAAAGATCAAAATAAAGCAGATAGAACCATTGGGTTTAGATGTGCTGTGGCGAGAGTTGGCGGCCCAAGTGGTAATGATAATGCCGGTGGAATTTCATTTAAATAAGGCAATCACACTAAAAAGTATAATTAAAGCCTCGATCATTGATCGAGGCTTTTTTTGTGTGCTTATTTTTGAGGTATGCAGATAGAGGAGCTTTATCAATTATATCTGGAGTCCACAGGAGTCAGTACAGACACTCGTCGCATCACGAAGGGACAACTATTCTTTGCCTTGAAAGGAGATCGGTTTAATGGGAACCAATGGGCTCAGCAAGCACTGGAAAATGGTGCGAGTTTTGCGATCATTGACGAAGGACAGTATCTCAATGAAGAGCGCATGATATTAGTCGATGATGTATTGTCAATGCTCCAACAATTAGCACATCATCACAGACTACATTATAAGAACTCTTTGATAGGCCTTACTGGTAGTAATGGGAAGACGACCACTAAGGAGCTCATTCATCTCATCCTATCTACTGATCATAATGTTAATACTACGACAGGTAATTACAATAACCATATAGGACTACCACTGACTTTGCTTAAGGGGGACTTAGTACAGGATTTCTGGTTGGTTGAAATGGGTACAAATGCACCTGGAGAAATTGCGCTGTTGAGCAAAATAGCAAAACCTGACTATGGATTAATAACCAATATTGGGGCTGCTCATCTGGAAAAGCTTATTGATCTTGACGGAGTCTTTCATGAAAAGACAAGTTTGTTTAGATCAGTCTTGATAAATAATGGGACGCTATTTGTTAATCAAGGAGATGAGTATCTGAAGTCGTTGAATCTAGTGGCTCTTGAGAATTCAGTAAGTTTCGACACGAATTTATGCGGATATGGTAGACTCACCCTCAAAAATTCTAAGCCATATCTTTCCTTTGAGCTTATAGATCATCAAGGAATTCTACATGAATTCACCGTTAACCTCGTCGGAAGATATAATCAGGATAATATTAGTGCTGCCCTTACAGTCGGAGCACATTTCAATATCCCTCTAAGAAAGGCAATTAAGGCGATTAGCACATATGTTCCCGACAATATGCGGAGTCAATTAAAACGGACCGATCGAAATCTATTGCTCTTAGATAGTTACAATGCTAATCCCACATCTATGAAGGCGAGCATCCTATCCTTTATACAGTCGGAATATGACGCGCCACTATGCATCGTTGGTGATATGTTAGAGTTTGGAGCTGATGGCTTAGAACATCACAAAGAGATTGAAGATCTCCTAATCAACTTTAATATTCCATACTATTTAGTGGGGGAAACATTTAGTTCGGTCAGTGATCATGCTTTCGACAATGTAGAGGAGCTCAAAAACTACCTCGTAGACCAAGGGCCTATTATAAACAGAACTATATTGCTTAAGGCCAGTCGTGGGATAGCCTTAGAGCGGCTTATAGACCTGTTGTAGGATTTCTTATTAGACTAATGTGAAGGCCTTGCTCAGTTTATCCGAAATTATGTTATTGCAGGCAAGTTCATAGTCCTCTTTAGTGCAAGGTATTAATGCATCTGAGCCATCTTCATTAGTAGATTTAATCCACCATCGACCACTAACTGTGTTTTCTGTAAATACGATTTCTGTATCCAACTGATCAGGTACAACTGTGTAGGTGCTAAACGCCCTGTTTTTGTCATCTTTTTGATGATGGCATTCTGAGAGTTTTAAGAGATGCCCTTCGCAGAGGTAGTATAGGATGAGTGCTATATTTTGAGCAGTGATACCTAGTGGGTCTTCATTGGCATCATAAGATGCGATGATTACTCCCTTAAGATTTATTGAAGCGCCTATATACTTAGCTATCTGACAAGCTTCTTCTATGGTCATTCCTGTCGGTGCTGACGTGCTACAACCTACGTTATCTGAGTATCGAATTGCCGATATATCAAAGTATACAATATCCGTACTGCGCAGAAGGACTTCAGCTTGATCATGATTGTAACGCACATCAGCTAATCTTACAATTCTATCATCAGCTATATCAAGTGGGCGAGGAAAATGAGTCTGTATGCCGACATAGCTATCATATCGCAAACTTTCTTCAGACCTAGCTATATCGGTGATTTTATTTGAAATAATGCAACATTGATAGTCTTCTAATCTCTTAAATGTCTGGAGTATCTTGTCTAAATATCGCTTATCACTAATGCAGATGGGCACGAGATTTTGAGTAGTGAAGAGCTCATATAACAGGACATCCCATTCGGATTTGCAATCGGTGCTGAGGTTTCCTATGTCCTCTAAACAACTATTATATCCAGTAGTATTGAGTGATTTGAGAGATTTTCTGATTACATCAACACTCGTTGAACTACCAATCAGTGATAGTTTGTAATCTAATTGCTGCTCATTTTCTGGAGCGATTATCTGCTCACTGGACACTTCCAAGTACTTTTCCATTTTTCAAATATAGGGCGAGAAGGAATTAAAAAACAATAAATAATACTTTTCTTTAATATATAAACTATTTGTACTTTAGCGGCTAAAGTATGTTGAAAAGATATAATATGATCTTTTTGACGCCAACAACGAGATTGAGAATGAGCCTGTGTTTATAAAAATATACAGATGCGTATTTCTATTTTATTAATTGCTGGTCTGCTTGTCTTTGCACCTATGTTGATAGCGCAAGATCAGCCAGATACAGAACTTCGAGCAGAACAGACTTTATCTATAACGGATGATACCTGGTTGTCTCCTGAGATCACTGATGACATGACTAAGGATCCAGAGCAGAATAGGTTGTGGAGATTAGGTCAGTCAAAATATTCGTCACGCCCTAAGGATTTGTGGGAAGTCGGTGTACATGCGGGTCATTACTTTATAGATGGCGATGTAGATGTTAAGTTGCCTGGTTGGGGCGTGGGAGGACATCTTCGTAAGTCTTTTAACTATATCACATCAATAAGATTTGAGGCTTTCTATGGGAAAGCTACAGGATTAGAATCCCAGCCATGGAGAAACAGAAGCGTAGGCGGAGGATTAGTTGAAGGCAATGAGCAGTTTAGCGGTTGGGACGCCTATGATCCGACGACCGGCGGAGCTGATTCATGGTTTCCATCTTATGAGACTACTTATATATATGCAAGCACGCAACTCGTATTCAATGTAGGGAATATCCTATTTCACCAAGAGCGTAACAAGTGGAACACTTATGTGGCTGTTGGTGTAGGTCTCGATCACAACATAACAAATCTCGATCTGGAGGATGCTGATGGCACGGCATACAACGATCTAAGAAATAGAGTTGGGTTTAATACGGTAAATGATTTTAATACACTTGCTGGGAGAAATGCCATAAAAGAAGAGCTTAATAATATCTATGATGGGACTTTTGAAACGCAGGCTTTTCAGCAAGAAGGAATCTTCAGATTTGGTGATGATATTAATGTACATGTAGTATTTAATGCTGCTGTAGGCGTGTCACGAAAGCTGACTAAAAGAATCAATATTGGTCTGGAGCACCAATTATTATTAACGGACAATGATTATTTAGATGGGATAAAGTTCAGAACAGCTTTAGATCAGACTAATAATGTAGATATAGGTCATTACACTAATTTTAGACTAGGTTTTAATATTGGAAATTTTGAGAAGAGGACAGAGCCATTATATTGGCTAAATCCAATGAGTACAATTTTCAATGAAATCGCTGACTTAAAAGCGAGACCTCAGTTAGATTTAGATGATGATGACAATGATGGAGTCTTAAATATTTTAGATCTCGAGCCTGATACTCCAGATGGTTGTTTGGTTGATACCAAAGGAGTAACGCTCGATAGCGATGGCGATGGGTTGCCAGATTGTCTGGACAAGGAGCCTTTTTCTCCTCCAGGATACCCAATAGATGAACTCGGTGTCGCTCAGGTTGATGAACCTGTTATATTAACGGAAGAAGATGTGATCACAATTATCGAAAACAACTGCGATGTTTGTGCTAACACTGGATATGGACAAGTGATCAATGGTTCTGGTCAAGTTGGCTCATACTCAGGAACAAATCCACAGGGAGGGACAATCTCTGGCGGTACAGGAACGGTATCGGGAGGAACTGTTTCAGGGGGCACAACCTCTGGTGGCACTACAACTGGTGGTCAATCTGGCGCGGGGACAGGTACGGTATCAGGTGGTCAACCGGGCGGTGTTTATAGCTCAGGTAATCCTAATCCTACTTTTAATCAGAATACATATGGTACAATTGTAAATAATTCATGTGGCAACTGGTTTTTACCGATGTTACATTTTGACTTAGACAAGTATGCTATACGCCCTGAATCATACCCCAAACTTCATCAGATCGCAAGTGTGATGAAAAATTGCCCTTCCATGTGCGTAACTGCTCATGGCCATACAGATGTACGTAATAGCAATCGATACAATCAAGTATTGTCTTATAATAGAGCGAAGGAGGCCATAGAGCACTTAGTCACTCATTACGGCATCGATCGAAGTAGGTTTAACCTTATGTTCGGAGGTGAAGATAGTCCACTCATACCACACCTGAAGGACAATCACTTTACTGATGAAGAGGAAGAATTGATGCAGTTTATCAATAGAAGGGTAGAGTTCAGAGTATGTAATGTTGAAGATATTGATATGGGCAGACCTGAAGGCCCAGAAGCGGGTACTAACACCTTGGGTTCTTCAAGACCAGGATCAAAATATAAGAGTTACAAAAACTCTGGATATTAATTATCAAAGAAATAGAATTACGTCATATTATAAAAGGCTTCGTTGGGTAATCAACGAAGCCTTTATCTTTTCAGAAATTAATGAATAACTATATCTATTAGGCAAGCATGCTTAATGGATTCTCTAAGTTGCTTTTTACAGTCGTCAAGAATTCTGCACCCTTAGCACCATCAACAACTCTATGATCGCATGATAGCGTTAACTTCATCATATTTCCTACTACAATCTGTCCATCCTGTACGACTGGCTTTTGGACTATTGTACCTACGGCAAGGATACATGCGTCTGGCGGATTAATAATCGCCGTAAACTCCTGTATGCCGAACATGCCAAGATTGGAAATGGTAAATGTGTTACCTGACATCTCATCTGGCTTCAACCGTTTATCCTTTGCTCTTCCGGCATATTCTCTTACCTCAGCATTGATAATACTCATGGGTTTCTGATCGGCATTTCTTACAACAGGGACTAAGAGACCTTCATCAACAGCGACTGCAACACCGATATTGATTTCTCCATGCTTTACAATCTTATCGCCCATCCAGCTCGAGTTAATCATCGGATGCTTACGCAGTGCCATTGCACAGGCCTTAATCACTATATCATTGAAAGATATCTTGCCTGTACCTAAATTGTTGAATGCCTTGCGTGCATCTATGGTCCGAGCCATATTACACTCTATAGTCAGGTAGAAGTGAGGAGCTTGAAATTTACTTTCACTGAGTCTTCGTGCTATTGCTTTGCGCATCAGCGATACGGGAATCTCCTCAGTTAGACCTGAGAAGTACTGGACTGGCGCTGCTGATGCTGTTCCACCTCCAGCGATGGCTGCTTCAACATCTTTCTTTATAATTCTACCATTATCTCCAGAGCCGTTAAGCCCCGATAGATTGATGTTATTCTCTGCTGCCATCTTCTTGGCTAACGGAGATGCTTTAATATGATCGTCGTGCGATGCATCCATGCCAGAGCTACTCGGACTAGGGTCACTTTTTTGTGCTGCTGGTTCTGATTTTACAGCTGGTTTTTCCTCAGTCTTACCACCTGAAGACCCACCTGCAGAAGCGGCATCCAATTGTGCTTGAAAATCCTCTCCTTTCTCCCCTATAACCGCAATAACCCCATCTACTGGAACAGCTCCTTCAGCCACCCCAATATGGAGCAAATAACCCTCGTGAAAACTTTCGAGATCCATGGTAGCCTTATCCGTCTCTACCTCAGCGAGTATGTCACCCGGCGAGACTTGATCTCCAACATTTTTAAGCCATGAAATGATGTTACCCTCTTCCATAGTGTCACTCAGACGAGGCATCTTTATTATTTCTGCCATATCTCTTTGATTATTCCTTTTTCAATGAAAATCGAATGTAATTCAATTATTACAATTGGCGATCATATTCAGTGAGATCATACCAATTGTTGTAATATTGATATATAATAAAATTATAATGTCTCACTCATCAAAGTTATTGCAAGAGGCAGTAGATGCTTTCTCTCTAATGCCAGGTGTTGGCAAGAAATCAGCTTTGCGCATGGCGATGCACCTGATTAATAGGGATAAGGACGAAATGATTGATGCGTTTGTCAAGCCCTTAGATAGGCTGATTCAACATATTAAGTTCTGTAAAACATGTCATCATCTCGCAGATCACGACACTTGTAATATCTGTATGGCTAGGGCAAATAGAGCTACAACAATATGCGTTGTTGAATCTATAAGAGATGTGATGGCAATTGAAGATACCGGACAATACAATGGTCTGTATCATGTACTTGGAGGAGTGATATCACCACTTGACGGGATCTCTGCCGATCAACTCAATATCGAGAGCCTGTTATTGAGGACGAGAGATAGTGATATCAGCGAAGTCATACTTGCAATTAGCCCTACTATTGAAGGAGACACAACAATATATTATATCTCCAAGAAACTGGCTGCGTTGGAGATTAAGGTATCATTGCTGGCACGAGGGATATCTTTTGGTGGAGAATTGGAGTATGCGGACGAATTAACTTTAGGGCGTTCGATTATCACTCGGACGGAGTATAAAGTCAATCAGCTATAACTATAGGCTGTCATAGTTCATATATGGCTACGGTCACTATCATAATCGTTACTTACAACTCTGCTGCTACCATAGGGCATTGTATAGAGTCTATACTTTACTCACAGATAGGGGTAGGGCTAGTCGAAATTATTATAGTTGATAACAATTCTACTGATCATACTCTTCAATTGCTGCATC
>CAZAXY010000036.1:0-29023 GCA_964489125.1 uncultured Saprospiraceae bacterium | reverse complement strand
TCTGGTTCGACTGAAAAACCAATAGATACTCCTCCAAACAGCGAAGTGGTCAGTAGAAACGTGCTGAAGATTAGCATGAATGATTTCATCATTTAAATTTTGGGTGAATAAATAAATATTAAAGCTTAAAATTAATGACTAATCCTTAATTAAAGCCATTCTCTTGGAAATAATTGGGTAATGAGAGAAATGGATATGATTGCAAGATCAAAATTGGTTATGAGCGGTTGTCTTTACTAATTAGGAATGCAGATTAAATAAGTGAAGAAACAATAGTAATGACGCCAATATGGGTTTTATCTACGATATATACTGTTTAATTTTTTCAGCATCTGCCTTTATCTGTCCAACTACCATCTGATATGATGAGTAGAATCCATCCTTGGTGGCTTCTACCTTGGCCAGTGATTCATTGATTGCGCCTTCTGTTTTATTGAGCTCAGCCTCTGCTTCTTTGATTTCAGCTTGAAGTTTTTTGATCTGCTCCTGCTTTGCCTTAATAGACTGCTTCAGATTGGCAACATTCTGCTCACGCTGGATTACTTGTGTGGATTTTTGCTTCTCAAATGCTTCACTGAATTTCTTTTCTTCTCCTGCCAATATCTGTAAGTACCTCTTGATGCTATCATTCAGTTTTTTCTTGGTTAGACCCATGGTTTGAGCCATAGCATATGCATTCTGATACCTCTTAGCTTCATCAGACTCGATCTTCATCAGAGATTGTAAGGATTGCTTGTATTCGAGATAGTCGAAGCCCTCAAGATTATTGGCTTCGATAGAGCGCAATAACATGTCGACGAATTTATTTTCTGGTTTAGCAGAAGAGCTTGTCTTAGCTGTGGTGCTAGCTTGAGTTTTTGGAGTGGAAGTTGATTTAGAAGACCCTTTTTTGCTAGGTGTAGTGGTTTTGGCCTTTGATGCAGTTGTGTTTGATGATTTTCCTTCTTCTTCAACTACAAATACCGATTTCAATTTTTTGAACATGCTCATTATCGAGGAACTTAATTTTAAGACTTAAATATACAATGAGCAGATTGGAAAGAAGATATGTATGACTATCCATAAATGACTTCTTTTAATCTCTATTTTTAGGCCATAATAAAAATTTATGCCTTACGTAGACAATGAGATTTCTCAATTACAACAAGTCATTACTCACGTGCCCAGCGATGGGATTTCGCGCATTTCGCCCAAAAAAGCAGAGAGTTTATTGTTTGACGACATCGTTTTCTATCCTCTTATGCATGAAGAGTATAGGATATTCCAGCGATTACTTCATCTGTTCTTAGGTAAGGATAATGTTCTGGACACGTCAGATCTAATTGTGGAGGCCATTAAGGCGAATCCTGAGATTCGTCATGACCTGATCAAGCAGGTTATAGATTTTGAAGAATTGCCTCAGTCTTTTGTGCAGCATCTAGAAGATTTAGACGCTGCTGAACTGAGTCATATATTGATAACGGGATATCATAAGGATGAAGATCGCATCTTGTTTGACCCTATTCCCAATTATATGTTTACCCGGGATATAGCAGTTACGATTAAGGATCATATATTAATCTCAAAGGCTGCTAAGGATGCTCGGCACAGGGAAAATTTGTTGTCAAGATTCATATTTAACCATCATCCATTATTTCAACCGATGGCTCAGGAGGGGAAGCTAATTGATCTTAATGACCTGGAGGCTTTTCCGCCATCTCGTCGCGCCGAGGTGGTCAATGCAGAAGGAGGAGACATCATGATGCTCTCACCAGAACATCTATTGATCGGATGCAGTGAGCGGACAAGTCAATATGCATTTGAGAGTATAAAGAAGCGGATTTTTGAACTTGGTCTGGTTGACCACGTGGTCCAAGTGAACATCCCAAATGAGCGCAGCTTCATGCACATAGATACGCTGTTCACCCGTATAGATTATAATACCATATCATGCTATAAACCCATAGTTTATGATGGAGAAGGGTCCAATGTCATTGTATATGATAAATCTGGGGGGCGAAGAATCTATCCATCTATAAGAGAATATATTATCACCGAAGTCAACAAGGATATGGTATTCATCTTTAGCGGAGGAGGCATAAGTCCTTACCAAGAGCGAGAACAGTGGACAGACAGTTGCAATCTAGTGGCGATACGTCCTGGAGTGGCAATCAGCTATGATCGCAATCTAAAGACACTTAATGCCTTTAAAAAAGAAGGCTATAAGGTAATGGACGCCGAAGAGGTATTGAGGCAATCACATAGTGATAGTCAGTTTATCACTCGTATGGAGAAGACGATCATCACGATACCATCTGCAGAGTTGTCTCGTGCTCGAGGTGGCTCTCACTGTATGACCTGTCCAATCCAAAGAACACCGTTATCTTGATTACTCAGACGACTACCAAGAGAGTCTTATATGCCGAGACAGATAAAATGGGATATCTGTATTATGGACATTATGCTATGTTGTATGAAATAGGGAGATCTGAACTAATCAGGGACCTCGACCTGACCTATCGTCATCTCGAAGATGAGTTAGGAGTAATGATGCCAGTGCTAGAGCTTAATAGTAGGTATCTGCGTCCAGCTATCTATGATGATGTGCTCACGATAGAAACATCAATAGTTGAACGTCCAACTAAAATGATCACATTTCATCATAAAATCTATAATCAAGATCAGGACTTGTTGAATAAAGGAACCGTCAAGCTGTTTTTTATCGATATGGCTACACAGAAGAGAGTTTCGATTCCATCATATCTTAGCAGCAAACTTGACTCTTTCTTTTAATGGCAGAAAGACCGAACATTAGAGACAAGATTGATCGATCGCTAAGAATTGATGAGATTATCAATTGGTCCAAGAGATTTGTGTTGCCAGGTTGTGATGGAGTACCTTTGTACAATATTGTAATATTTATTGTTCAAGAACTACAGAAGGATAATTTGCCCACAAGAGCCAACTCAGTAGCCTTCAGCTTTTTCTTAAGTATTTTCCCTTTTGTCATATTCGTCTTACCATTATTGTCATATACGCCTCTGGCAGAGACAGCGATTGCTCAATTTGAAGAGTCGATGGATGGGGTATTCCCATCTTCTGCTAAGCAGTATCTGTTGGGAATTGTGTCAGATATTAGATCAGAAGGCAGCTTTGGTTTGCAGGGTACAGGATTTTTATTGTCAATATTTTTTGCTTCGTCTGGTATGTTGACCTTAATGTATGGGTTTGATAAGAGTTATGATCAGAGTTTTAAGAGTCGAGGCTATCTCAAGAAACGGCTAATTGCTGTAGTATTGACCATATTGTTTGCTGCTATAGTTTTTGCATCATTAGTATTAATAGTTTTGGGAGGACAGTTTCTGAGCTTTCTTGCGGATACTTTTGATTTGACTACTTCCACTAGCCTTTTTATAAGTGTGTTGAAATGGATCATGATAGTTTTACTCTTCTATTCGGTGATTACATTTATCTATAGATACGGTCCGTCTACCTATCGTCCTCTGCGTTGGATTAATATAGGTGCTACTCTTGCTACGCTACTTTCCTTGTCTTTTAGTGTTGGGTTTTCGTACTTCATTAACCATTTTGGAAGGTATAATGAAATTTATGGCACAGTAAGTGCACTAATAGTGTTACTCATTTGGCTACAGCTGAATGCCTTCATAGTATTGGCAGGATTTGAACTGAATACAAGCATTATCGTCAATCGCGATAGGCTATATCAGGACGAGACGAATTCTGTCTGACCGTCAATCTGTAAGCTGATTTACATAAGTCAAATCAGATGCTACATATTCGTCGACAATACCTCTACAGAGCAACATTTTGGTAGATTTCCGGCAAATTTTCATTATATTCAGTAATAAATCTTTTAATTATGACACTTTTAGTATGGCTTGGATTAGGAATGCTATTAGGCATCATTGCTAGCAGACTCATCCCAAAGATGGAATTAAGTAATGCATTCTTCGCATTTGTCATTGCTATCGTTGGCGCTATTTTCGGAGGCTTTGCGGCTTCGATTATGGGTTACAATCAGATACTTGCAAGCGGAGTATTAGCAGTAATTGGATCTTTGACTGTCTTGTTCTTTTACAAGCAGTATTTAACCGATACTGTTTCACAATAAAATATTTGCTATCGATTAGAATTTTACTTTTCCCTCTTTAGCATATATAATTTAAGATCATTGAGATCGGAATTGCCTAATGGCAAACTGGTATACCTATGTATACTCAATTCTACCTGGTACATATCTTGCGCGATACCTATATAATATAATCATGTTTAGGTATCTTGAGATCGGCTGCATTAGTGACAGCCTTTTCTTTTTATTCCAAAATGTGATATATGACTGATACAACTAGTTTCAGACCTTTTCATGTGGCCATACCAGTACATGATGTACAGCTTGCAAGAACATTTTATCGAGACATCCTACAGTGCGATGAAGGTCGATCATCTGATAAGTGGGTCGATTTTAATTTATACGGCCATCAGTTCGTAATTCATCATAAACCTAAATCAGAAGACGCATCAGATCACACTAATGCTGTAGATGGCCATAACGTCCCTGTACCACATTACGGCGTTGTGTTACCTTGGGCAGAGTGGGAAGGACTTGCTGATAGATTGAGAGCCCATAATATCCAATTCGTTATAGAACCATACATCCGATTTGAAGGAGAAGTAGGCGAACAGGCTACGATGTTTTTCTTAGATCCCTGTGGTAATGCCTTAGAGTTTAAAGCATTTAAGGATATCTCACAACTCTTTGCTAAGTAAGGCGCTATAGTAGTGTACTAATCTTGTACAATACAATTTTATACAGTACCCTTAATCTGTCCTCGATGTTAATGGAAGGAGGGCTAAATACACCAATTAAGAGGACTAAGCGCTTCCTAATAAATTATTTACAAATCATACTAATGATCATATGAATATTTTATTTATTCAATTAAATTCAATACATATATCATTGAGATATAAAGAATTAAGAAATAATTTTTGGTTTGTCTAAATAGCTCTAAAGTTGAGCAATTATGGTATTACATCGCTTTTAATTACTCATATTTGCATGAGCGAATCGAGCAGACAGCGATGTCCTTAGAAAGTTGCGAAAAGGACTGTAGCACCAATATTTATTGATTAGAAGAACCACTTTGTACATGAAGGACCACGTGTCAGTATGGGACAATTGTCTCTCTACCATAAAGAAGAGTATAAACCCTCAGAGCTTTAAGACTTGGTTTGAGCCCATACGACCGGTACGAATTGAAAAAAACTCACTAACGATTCAAGTCCCTAACAATTTCTTCTATGAGTGGTTGGAAGAAAACTACGTGGGCCTGCTTAAAAAAACAATAAGAAAGGAGCTCGGTGAAGAAGGTCGACTGGAGTATCAGATTGTCGTCGAAGACCACAGCAATACATCATTTCATGTGACAGATTCTCAGACAAAGTTTCATTCTACAGAAGCGATCAGGAATCCATTTGTAATACCTGGGATCAAGAAGGTCAAGATAGATCCACAACTTAATACTAAGTACACTTTTGAGAATTTCATTGAGGGGGACTGCAACAAGCTTGCGAGATCCGCTGGATTGGCTATTGCTAAGAATCCTGGCGGTACGGCATTTAACCCGCTTGTAGTTTACGGAGACGTAGGACTGGGTAAGACTCATTTGGCTCATGCGATTGGAAATGAAGTATGTCGCAGATTTCCAAATAAATCTCTTCTCTATATAAGTACCGAAAGATTTACTAATCAGATTATTGAATCGATCAGAAAAGGGTCCATTAGTGACCTCGTTAATTTCTATCAGACAATTGACCTCCTAATAGTTGATGACATTCAGTTTCTTAGTGGTAAAGCAAAAACTCAAGAGATATTCTTTAATATTTTTAACGAACTACACCAATTAGGCAAACAGATCATCTTGACTTCGGATCGTGCCCCTAAACTATTAGAGGGTATACAAGATAGATTGATCAGCCGCTTTAAATGGGGACTTTCAGCGGATCTACAAACACCAGATTTTGAAACACGGATGGCCATCCTACTTGCAAAAATGGAAGTAGAAGGGGCTGAGATTCCGAGTGATGTGATGGAGTTTATCAGTTATAATGTGAAGAATAATGTCCGTGAGCTAGAAGGTGTGCTGATATCCTTAGTTGCTCAGTCTACTCTTAACAATAAAGAAGTTGACGTTATACTAGCTAAGCAGGTGGTAGAGAGCTTTGTAAGCGATGTTGGAAAAGAAATTACAGTAGAAAATATTAAAAATCTCGTCGCTGAGCACTTCAAGATCCCACTCGATAAGTTGCAAGGCAAAACCAGAAAACGAGAGGTCGTTATCGCAAGACAGCTCTCGATGTATCTGGCCAAAAACCATACTACCAATTCCCTTAAGACCATAGGTGATCAATTTGGTGGTCGTGATCATAGTACCGTAATTTATTCTTGCCGCACAGTTCAGGACTTAATGGATACGGATACCTTATTTAAGGACACGGTGTCTGAACTGGAGAAGAAGGTACAGATGACCATTTCCAATGGTTATTAGGCTGCGTAGACTCACAGATTTGTCTGACGAATTGGAGTTCATAGGTTAATTAAGTCTTAACGTCTATGCTATGTGGAGCATAAGCTATATTTCAAAGGGGAGAAATAGTAATTTTGACAAAAATTGTCACTGATGAAATTTCTTCAGATCATCTGCGCCGTAAGCTTACTATCTATTGTTTGCTCCTGTAAAGAGTCATCATCTGTAACATATGGTGTAGAACCAAGAGAAGTTACTGAAGCCGGATTAGCGTGGTACAAGATTGAAGATCTCGACCAAATGGATCTCGGAGATAAGAAGGTAATGATAGACATGTACACTTCATGGTGTGGTTGGTGTAAGGTGATGGATAAAAAGACTTTTACCGATCCAAAAGTCGTGGATTATCTTAATGACAACTTCGTAATGATCAAATTTAATGCAGAACGGCGTGACCCAGTTTCATTCCAAGGTGAAACTTACGAGTGGATCAATGCCGGCAGGAAAGGCGTTAATAAACTCGCATTAAAATTAATGAGTGGTAGAATGAGCTATCCTACTATGGTATATCTTGACAATAACCTCAATACTATTAAGGCAGTTCCTGGTTACAAAAAACCAGACCAACTGTTGCAGGAACTGCAACTACTGTAGCATGCATAAGTTCGATCTATTCTCAACCAAATCATGTTATATTCAGAAGAGACCTCACAATAAGTCCTTCTGTTGAGTCATTAAATAGACTTAGTTCACTTAAAAAACTTATCGCTATGCAACCATTTAAGCTATTAACTCTCTCTATTCTTCTGATTTTACTGCATTCTTGCCAGACTGATAAAGAGGTCTTACAGGCCAAAACAGAAATAGATGCTAACGGCTACACCTACGAATATGTAAGTAATGATCCATCTGGAACACGCATCTATACTTTGGACAATGGACTCAAAGTATATCTAAGCGTATACAAGGAGGAGCCAAGAATCATGACTTACATCCCAGTTAAAGCTGGTGGCAAGTTTGACCCACCTAATTCGACCGGTTTAGCGCATTATCTAGAGCATAATCTATTCAAAGGATCAGCAGATTATGGAACAAAAGACTGGGAAAAAGAAAAACCCCTAATAGATGAAATAGAACGACTCTTTGAGGAATATCGTACGATTAGTGACCCAGATGCCCGTAAGGAGCACTATGCTAAGATTGATGCTCTATCGCAAGAAGCATCACAGTATGCAATAGCTAATGAGTATGATAAGATGTGTGCATATCTCGGATATACTGGGACCAATGCATATACGACAGAAGATAGGACGGTATACATGAATAATATCCCATCTAATCAGATCGAGAATTTCCTCGATATAGAATCAAACAGGTTTCAGATAATCGTGAATAGACTTTTTCATACAGAGTTAGAAACAGTATATGAAGAGAAGAATAGAAGTTTAGATAATGACTACTGGAAGTCAGCCGAAGCGCTTGCCGAAGCTATGTTTCCGAATCACCCATATGGTACTCAGACAGTCATTGGAACAATAGAGCACTTGAAGAACCCGTCCATTACAGATATCAACAACTACTTCTACAAGTACTATATCCCTAATAATATGGCGATATGTATGAGTGGAGATCTTGATCAAGAAGAAACTATAAAGCTCGTAGATAAGTATTGGGGAGGCATAGAAGCCAAAGAGCTTGAAACTTACACCAGTAATGAAGCCGGCGCTTTAACAAGCAACAAAGAAATATCGCTAATCGGCCCTGATAAAGAAAACATATCCATGGGTTTTAGATTTGGCGGAACCTCTAGTGATGATTACTATAAGTTGCAACTGGTGGATTTTATGATGAACAATAGTACAGCAGGATTGATCGACTTGAACCTGGTTCAGGCTCAGAGAGTCTTAGGTGCCGGTTCATATGTCAATGCAATGAATGATTATAGCGTACATCAGTTCTGGGGTGAGCCTCGAGAGGGTCAGAGTCTAGAAGAAGTAAAGAACCTCATATTAAGCCAGATTGATATTATAAAAAATGGAGAATTCGAAGATTGGTTGGTGCCTGCGGTCATCAATGAGTTTAAGAAGATAAAGATGGAAGCCTTAGAGAATAACTCTTCACGTGCTAATGACATGGTGATGGCATTCACTAATGATATCCCTTGGGAAGAGTACGTCGGGATGATCCAAAAAATGGAAGCATTAACAAAAGAAGATATCGTCAACTTCGTCTCCAATAACTATAATAACCATGTAGTGGTGTACAAAAACCACGGAGAGGACCCTAATAAGACTCAAGTAGAAAAACCAAAAATTACTCCCGTGGGTGTTGATAGGGCAACGCAGTCAGACTTTTTTCAGAAGATTAAGTCCCGTGAAGTGGCGGCCATTGAACCAGTATTCGTAGACTACGAAAAGGATATTTCAAAGTCTACCATGAAATCTGATATTCCAGTGTGGTATAAGGAAAATGAAGAAAATAATCTATTCACTTTATACTACTATCTCGAAATGGGTACGAATGAAAACCCAAAGGTCAAAATGGCTTTGGATTATCTCAATTATTTGGGTACTGAGTCTCTGAGTTCTGAGGATTTCAAGAAAGAGATGTATAAAATTGGGTGCAACTTTGGTGTTTTTGCTGGAGAAGAACGACTTTATGTATTTCTAGCGGGGCTAAGTGAAAACATGGAAGAAGGCATAGCTCTATTTGAGTCATTACTTGCCTCGCCGAAAGGAGATATTGAGGTGCTTGAGAACGTCAAACTGGATACTCATAAATCTAGAGCAGATGCGAAGAAAGAAAAATGGAGAATACTATGGCAGGGACTCTCAAACTACGCTAAATATGGGCCTGAATCTCCATATACCAATGTGTTATCTAATGAAGAGATTGACAATTTAAATTCCGACGAACTTATTGAGATTATCAAGAGTATTCCGAGAATGGACCATAGGGTGATGTACTATGGCCCTGAGTCGCAAAGTGATGTAATTGCTTTGCTCAATAAACACCATAACGTTCCTGATGAACTGCAAGCATTACCGGAACGAAATAAATTTGCCACGAGAGATATTGTTGATCCAGAGGTATACTTCACTAATTATGATATGGTGCAAGCGGAAATGGTCTTGTCATCTAAGAAGGATGAATTTAACAAAGACCTGCTACCCGAGGTGAATGTATTCAATGAGTATTTTGGTTCAGGTATGTCTTCTGTATTATTTCAAGAGATACGAGAGGCACGAGGATTGGCATATTCGGTATTCTCGCGATATGAAATTGCTCAGAAGGCAGAAAACAATGACTATCTGACCGCCTATCTCGGTACGCAAGCAGATAAGCAAGAAGAAGCCTTGGATGCGCTCATCGACCTATTGAATAACCTGCCGGAATCAGAAAAGAACTTTGAAACCGCCAAGCAATCTATCTTATCTAAGATGGAAAGCAATCGTATAACCAAAGCCAGAGTTTTCTTCAACTATATGGCGGCATCAGACAGAGATTTAGACTACGACATCCGTCGTGATATCTATGCTGGTGTCAAGGATATGAGTTTTGACGATTTGAAAAACTTTCATAGCAACTATGTCAAAGATCAGAAGTTCAATATCTCAGTGATCGGCGATGAAAAGAAAATGGACTTCCAAGCTCTTGGCAAGTATGGCGAGATCAGAAAGCTTAGCTTATCTGAGATATTTGGGTATGAGGATTATGACAAGGAACTCAAAGGATAAAACGTAAGATATAACCTATTCCTATTATTGCCTGCCAGCCGCAACTGCATCTGGCAGGCTTTTTTACCGATTGGATTGTCATTAGCCCTTGACTCCTCTAATGATGGTCGATTCTTGAATCCAACATTCTACCTTAAAACTACTTCCTTCTTTAAGCCCTCTTTGAAAGATATCACCTTTAGAAGGCATATACTTGGTATATTGATTAATCCATTTGTTGGCCTCGGCTGCTACAGAAGGATCTACACGCTTGGCTTTTTCAAATTGATCGATAGCTGGCCAGGTTACAATTTGGCTGTTCCAACCTCGACCGGACCCGCATAGAGGTCCCGACGACGCATATAGCTTTCCAATTAGGATATAAGGTTCTCCCCAATTGGGATTGTTCTGTGCAGCTTGGCGAGCATAAGATCTTGAAGCGACAAAGTTTTTGATATGTGCATAGTATATCTTCGAGATTAGCAGTTGCTTCTCGGATTTTTTTATCGGATCATCAGTCTCGGAGATATACTGTTCATAGTGACCAATTGATTCTTCAAATCTCCCTTCATTCAGGGCATTATAGGCTAGCTTCAATGGACCAGGCGGAGGTGGGGCAACATAACACTCTTTATCCTTAGCAGCTTTAAGGCGCTTGACCCGAAGATCTGTAGGATCGCATTGTGCCCAGACCATCTTAAGATATACTTCTGTGATATTATCGCAGTTGGTACTGTCCTGGAGATACTGATCGAAATAACGATCCATATAATAATCGCAATTATAAAATCCTCTTATTCCCTCCAGTCCTGATAACAAGTTAGGACTGTATTCATTGATCACATCCCAGGCGTCGCAGTATTCTCCTTCGCAGGTTTCGAGGCCATGATCTATTGCGTCAAAAATGTCATAAGCGATATTGTCTGCAATTTCGACTTCTATGTCCTTGTCTAATACCCGATCATACAGCATTCGGGAGAGCGGATTGATGATAAAATAGTCGGCCTCTTTGCCCTTTTTGTCCAGGACTTCCTTAAATCCTACGAAGATGTTGTTGTCATCAACGAAGTCTCTATAGCTATAATAAGAGTTAAAAGCTTTACGTGCCAACATGGTCCCGTCATCCTCAAAGCATTCTACTCGCTTGTCATAGATGCTTAAAATAGTATCTACAAGTGCCGCCTGATGTTTCTGATCGGTAGCCTGTTTGAAGTAATGGTCATATATTTTGATGCCGTCATCATATTGATATTTAACTCGACCATTCGCACCAGGAGCATTATAGTAGGCTTGTTTCCATATTTCTCTAGCTCGATCCCACTTTTCAAACCTGATTTGATCTCTATAGATCACGTAGGCATCCTCAGTTCTATCTCGAACTGATCGTTCGAGATCATCAAATGTGATACAATCGGTAAGTGACTCCAGACGAGGTTGCTGAACTACAGGTTTAGCGGGAGCTTCAACTACAGGTTCTGTAACTTTGGGCGAGCAAGAGCATATAGCCATAAAGGCGGTACTTATTACGATCCAAAAACTGGTCTTCATAGATGATCTTTTTTGTTTAGACTGAGGAGTACAAGTTAAGTAGCACCAATATATTTCATTAGGCGGATTTATGCTCATATTCAATGGCTATATAAAACAACCATACTATTCTTAATCATGATTAATAAGACGAAGGTAAAGGACTCATTACAACTGTTTATAGCGAGCAAAATTCAAAATCTACAAGAGGATATCAAACTTATAGATGACTCAGCTGCCAACGAGACCAAAAGCAGTGCTGGTGATAAGTATGAAACATCACGCGCTATGCTACAACAAGAAAAAGATAAGAAGCTTGGTCAACTGGATTTATGGAATTCCCATAATGCGGCATTAAAGTTTTTGAATACTGACAAACATGATATAGTACAGCTTGGCTCATTGGTCGTCACCGACATCAATGTCTTATATATTTCTGCTCCAGCGGGAAAATTTCAATCTCAAGGAAAACAAATTTTCGCTATTTCTGATGAAGCGCCATTATATCGAGTTTTAGTAGGATATGGTAGTGGTGAACAGCTATCTTTTAACGGCAATGTGATTAAAATAAAAGACGTATTGTAATTCTACTCAACGAGTGTAATCGTACCTGTCATAGACTCAACGATATCTAACTCAAAGTCATCGCTGTATCTAACCCTTAAAGTATAGGCATATACGCCTGGTTGGAGTGATTGAAAACCTAGGCCACTGCCATCCCATCCTGCATTTATATCAAAGCCTTGAAATACTCTACCCCCGAATCGATCAAATATCTGAAGATCATATTCAGATATGAAGATTCCCTCTGGCACAGATGCCATGAAGACATCGTTACGCCCATCTTGATTAGGGCTAAAAGCATTAGGAACATATATAGAAAAAGCTACACATTCACGATTGGTTACTTCGATTTCATCTTCAAACTGACAGCCCAAGCTAGTTGTGGCGATAGCAGTAAATAGGCCTGGGTCAGCAACAATAAGCTGATTACTCGTGCTACCATCAGACCACAAGACGCTTACGTCATTGCGATCTACAGACAGGAGAGCTGTTAGCTCTTCGCACTTACTGATATCATCACCCAAGTCAAATTGTGGTAGCGGTTGGACATCAAGGATAAAGTCATCAGAGCTACTACATCCGTCTATAGTGGCTGTGGCAGTAAAGGTGCCTCCTTCGGTTACAGTAATTTCATCTGTAGTTTCTCCAGTGTTCCATTCTATATCCCATCGACCATTAGGATTGTCTACTGTGATTGTTGCAGATTCGTTTTCGCATATCGTAGTATCATCTTGTAGAGAAAACTGTGGTGTTTCTCTTATGCCGATAGTGATGTCGTCTGTACTTATGCACCCTCTTAAGTCTACTGAGACTTGTACGGAGGTTCCAGACCCGGTTAGAGGAGGGGTAATCGTAGCGCTTGTCTCGCCTGTGCTCCATATATAATTGGCTCCTTCGTTGGTTGCATCTAGTGTTAACATGGTGCCTTCGCATACTGTAGTGTCATTGCCTAAATCGACTATAGGAAATGCTTGTACTTCGACAAGTACTGAATCTCTAAATACACATCCGTCCAATTCTGCTTGAGCCCAAAAGATTCCTTCAAAATCCACAGTTAGGGTAGTTCCTGTATTAGGCACACTCCATAACAAATCAGGAAAACCTGGCTCTGCAATCAACTCAAATGATTCGCCCTCACAGATTACCTGATCATCACCCAAACTAAATAATGGAGATTCTCTAGTAGTAAGCTCGAAAGAATCTTCGTCCTGACAACCATTGTCATCGGTTATAAGTACAGAAAATATCCCAGCTTCTGTAAGGGAAACTGTATTGCTTGTACTATTTATACCTGTCCAAGCAAAGTTCTCTCCATTATCTGATAAGGTAATCTCGAATGTCTCTCCCTGACATATAGAAGTATCACGAGGTAGTGTAGCATCTGGATTGGGGTTAACGACCAGATTAAAACTATCCATAACTACACAGACTCCTGAGGTAATTGTTGCCACAAATAGGCCAGCCTCACGAGCGATAAATTGTTCTTCAGTTGAATTATCCTGCCACACATAACTGAGATCCGGCATGTTAGCAGTGAGTATGACTGAATCACCTTGGCATATAGCCCCTTCGCTATCCTCAGATATCATAAGATCGGGACGCTCTTGTATGGTCACTGCGACGCTATCTAACACAACGCATATACCATCATCCACTTGCACGATGTAGGTATCGGTCTGATTGGCTGTTATAGTCTGTGCCATACTACCATCTTGCCATAGATAGTCGGCATTGATTACCCCTGCATCAAGTTCTATAAATTCAGGTGCGCAAAGTGTGGTGTCTCTGCCTAGCTCTACTATAGGTGCATCTTGAAAATCTACCGCCAACGATGCCGTAGCTTCGCATCGCTCGATTGATGCAGTCACCATAAATGTCCCCGCAGCATCTACTAAAAAAGTCTCATCAACGCTGCCATCTTGCCAGAGGTAAGTTGCTTGGTCAGACAGTTCAGCATTTAATGTGATTGTTTCTCCTTGACAGAGTGTCGTATCGGAACCGATGCTGAAGTTATCTACGTCAATGATAGAAATCGCTATGGTATCATTGGACATGCATACCCCACGAGTCACTTGCACACTGATATCTCCTGCTGTATTTATAGCCAAGTCTGGGCTAGTGTCACCTGTGCTCCATAAGACTTGATCATTTTGATTAATTGTAGCGACAAGTTCCAATATCTCGCCAGTACATAGAGTAGTGTCTACCCCTAAGTTGACGTTGAATGGATCATCAACTCTAACATTGATCGTATCTCTTACACTACAGGAAGTTTCACTTATCTCTAGCCAATAAAGATCAGTTTCGGTAACTTCTATCGAGCCTTCTACGCTACCAGTAGACCATAACATCTGACTCACAGAGGTAGGGTTGCTGAGTGTGATGCTCTGATCTCCACATATTGTAGTATCCTGTCCTAAGCTAAATTGAGGTAGTTCTATGACATCTACAACTATCGTGTCAAAAGTCACACAGGCTTCTAAGAACACCTCGACGAAGTATGTATCGGCTTGGTCTACAGTTATATTATCAGAGCCTGACTCTCCTGTACTCCAATTAGCCGCAAAGGCTATACCTGGAGGAAGATTTTCCAGCCTAAGATTAAGCTGTTCTCCCTGACATATGGTCGTGTCATTTCCTAGGTCAAATTGCATCGGAGTATCGAAGGTGATTAATATAGTATCTGAGAGACTACATATATCTTCCGATATTGTCAAGGAGTATTCATCTTCAATGCTAACCGGGAGGATTCGTTCCGTACTTCCTGTAGACCATACAAAATCCCCATTAAAATTGGTAGGAACTCTAAGTTCTGTTGTTTCACCAAGGCAGAACGTGGTATCTGGTCCTAAATCAAAAGGATCCAAGGTAACAGTTTGTACCATTATAGAATCAGATGCGACACAGCTACCCATCTGAACTGTTACGCCAAAAATGCCATCTTGGGAGACAGAAATATCTGGAGTAGTTTCACCTGTCGACCACAGAATGTCACCAGCATTCAAACCAGTATTTAGTAGTAGCGAGGCACCGTTGCATATCGTAGTGTCGCTGCCGAGATTTATATCAAATGCACTATCAAAAATCACTTCTATACTATCTCTGAATACACAGATGTCCTCAGAGAACTCAGCATAGAATACACCTGACTGCGAAGCTGTGATACTGGTGCCTGTACTATTGTCGGACCATAGGATGCCTCCATTGAAATCAGACGGCGCTTCGAGCAGTAACATTCCGTTATCACATATAGTGGTATCATTTCCGATACTTAGAGAGGTGAGATCGACGGTCTCCAATATGATTGTATCGCTAAAACTACAAGCTCCACTATCTACTCTAACACTATAGGTGTCTGCTTCAAATACAAAAATAGCTTGCGTCTCTTCCTCAGTTGACCAAAAATACTGAGCATTATCGACTGGGATGTTCAATTGGGTGGGGTCTCCATTGCAAAGGGTCCTATCGTCACCTAGATCAAAACTGATTGCTTCATTAAAACTGATGCTAACAGTATCGCTCTGGCTACAGCCATTAGAGAAGAATACCTCCGCACGTACATTTCTAATGATTGAGGGTCTAACGCCAAATGTGCTCAGTTCAAAATCGAATGGGCTAGAGATCTGCAACTCATTGCCATTCCATATGACGCTATCGACGTCATCATCAGAAAAGTTTAAGTTGAATAAAATTTCCTCTGTGTCATTACAGACTACCAGATCCTCTCCAAGAAAACGACTTACATCTTGAGCATTGGGATCTTGAAAGCTCCAACCAGAATTGCCTTGCACATCCACACTGCCGATCCCGGCATCAAAATCATTACCTCCTGTGGCTAGTATATCAGAGATACTCGTAAAGGACATAGCAATTGTTGCTGAAGCAGGCATTTCAAGTACTTCTTGCGTGCCGGGTTGTAAACTTGAGAATGTGATCGGTTGGCATATATCCCCAAGCGATTCAAAGTAAGAGTTGACAGCGATACTATTGTTCGGATCAATCTGATAGATACCCCCTGGAGAGAAGATAAGACTATCTAAGAGGAAGTCATCACCAAAAATCTCGCCGTCCCCACTAAATCTAAAGTTAGGGCTCGATAGAGCTACAAAACCTATAGCTTGACCTAATCCAGTCGGATCACTGAACCAGACACTGCCGATTTCGCTCGTATTTGTTTCTAAACCAGTACTTTGATTGCTCAGCTCCCATTGTGTATTGTTCACTGAGGTAATTGCTGTGTTTCGCAATGTTAGTGGTTGTTCGCTATCTGAAGAAGAACCTGTGACAAGGATATACGAATCTCTCAGATCGAGACCCATTTGATTATTAAAGGCAAAGAACCTCCCTGTTGTTATATCGTGCCCTGCAGTAATGAAATTTACAGATGGGTCGAATCCACTTATCGTGATGTCAAATCTTACATCGAGGTTATCTAGGAGCTCTATGTTCCTCTCACTATAGATTCTCAAGTTTTGTAGTTGAGTACCACTGGTTCTGACCATCTGCTGTCTGCTCGCCCCAGCTTCTCGATTACCACTCAAAAAAGCAAATCCTATATCCCAAACAAACGAGTTTTCGAGTATGAGATTATTACTAACGAATAATCTAGGTAGACTAATGGTTATTCCATTCTGCGGGGCGCTATAGGTTATATTATTACAAAAACCACTTGAGACAGATGAGACCACGTCTGTATTGGTATCAAAGGAATTATCATCAAATACAACATCATCTTCGGAGGTAGGAACACACTCGCCTCCTGGTCCGCCACTGGTACGGGACCAATGGGCAATGTCAAACCATTCACCTGTACCGCCGACCCAAAATAGTACTCTTGCATTGGGATTCGTGGCGTTTCGCACATTCTCATTTTCACCTCCATCTATAGAGTCTCTTAAGTCAATACCAAAACCGTTAGAAGTCTCAAAACTGATCCGCCTAAAAACGAAGCCTTCCGGTTGGAAATTACTTATTGAAAAGAAAAGACCCGCTGCCTCCGCACGATTCAAAAATCCCGAAACCGTGGCATGTCCAAAACATGGATCACCAGTGACGATTTCATCTAGGACTCTCTGAGTGCTTGTATTATCGAGAAAAAGTGTTTTACCATTTGTGAGCCTTAATACATCAAACTCATGGTCTCCTGATATCTCACCGTCTGTTGTGAATTCAATATAGTTGATGTCGCTAAGAGACCCTATGGTGGTCAATCTCGATAAATCAGCATCCTGAAAGATTAAACTATCTATTCCATCAAAGGTGAGATTCGTAGAATTAAAAGTAAACGTGCCAATCTCAGGAGATCGAGCTGATATCCTAATAGTCCCATTACTGCTGTCAAAATCTCTATCTACGGTGCTTTGGGATATGATCGCCGCTGCTATAATAGTACCATCATTGCGTATACTACCGCTCTCAAAGGTATAGCCGCCACTCACGGTAAGAAGAGCATCAATTCTAACTTCTTGCCCATTATCATGCAGTACAGACCTAGCGACGGCATCATTCATAATTGCGCACGACCCAGAATTATTGTCAAAGAATACATCATTAGCTATTGTCGGAACGTTTCCGTCAGCTGGTCCACCCGATGATGTTGACCAGTTGGCGGCGTCGTTCCAATTTCCATTATTACCTATCCAGTATAGATCTTGGGAGGAGAGCCTAAAACTCATTCCTAGTAGAACTACAAAGGAAAGTATATGGAGGAGTCTATCAATTCTCACGGGTGCAAAAAGTTATATCTGAATTACAAGAACATTAATTTTTATTGCTTCTTGAGGCATTTTTAGTATTACTTAAACATCAGAAGAAGAAGTTAATTGCCTAAAAGTTGATGACTTTTAGGGCATATGTCCGTAGCTTATGTCTACAGGTTATAAATAACATCAAATTAACAAGCCAGTAACAAAAACACTCAAAAGTGTCATTACCTTTACATCCAGAAAAAATGGATTAACTGTCTTTGACGACATTGCATAGACCATTTTTGAATTCTATTCTACTTAAGCCTTTCTCTTTTACCTTACCACTGTAGATACAGATAGTGATCCATACTATTTGAACATCTAAAACTTGATTTATGAAAAATGCTTTACACTTAAGTAGCCTAGCATTGTCATGGCTACCCGTATTGTATTTGACTATTTTTTCAACTTCGTTGACTGCTAGCGATTCCGCCGAACATTTCAACACTTGCAACAGATCACCTGTAATAACATGCCCACAAAATTTCTTTGGCTGTTTAGGTGATGATACTTCACCCGCTTCCGTCGGCTCTGCCACGGCCGTAGCTGGAGAAAATGATTGCGAAGTACCTGTCGTCACTTTTGAAGATGAAGTCGAAGGTGCTGATGCCTGTGCTGGAGGAATTCTCATCAAAAGAACTTGGAGGGCGGATTATCCAGATGGAGCGGATCCTTGGTTATTCGCAGAGTGTACTCAGGTAATTTTACTTGAAGATGATGAGTTACCATTAATTACAGATTGTCCTACAAATATTACAGTCGATCCAGACAATGGTACTTCAGCGACTGTTGCCTGGGCGCCACCTTTTGCTTCAGATGATTGTGGTATTGTATTTTTTGAGAGTAATGTTGCCAATGGTTCGGTATTTCCGACAGGAGTAACTACAGTGATATATACCGCTCGTGATGCATGTGGCAATGAATCAAGCTGCTCCTTTACAGTAACCGTGACAGCTACAGGTTGCCAAGATGTACCAACAATCAGCTGTCCTCCCAACTTCACAGGATGTGTAGGTCAAAATGTGGACCCAGCCTTTGCTGGGATGCCAACTGCATCTTTTGCAGATCCAACTTGCGGCACTCCTAATGTCACTTTTAGGGATGTTGTAATCTCGACAGGAGGTTCTTGTGCGCAGAATAGAACAATCGAGCGAACTTGGACAGCGATGAATGGCTCCAACTCTAATCTTTCTGCCTCATGTGTACAACTTATTAGTTTAGAAGATAATCAGCCGCCGGTTGTTACAACTTGTCAGGAGGATGTAGAACATAGTACCATTTCGCCAAGTGGTATTGTAATAATTTATGATGACCCGATCGTAAGTGACGACTGTGGAATCGCCTCGGTAGTACCAAGTATTCCAAGTGGAAGCGTGTTTACTCCTGGTGTTACTACCGTAACTTTTACGATCACGGATTTATGTGGTAATATAGCGACATGTAGTTTTGACATTACTGTAATACTTGTACAATGCCAAGACCCTCCGATCCTTAACTGTCCAGATACTTTTGAAGGATGCATTGGTTCAGGGAGTGATCCGTCAATTACAGGTATGGCTACAGCATCATTTAGTAGTTCTACCTGCATGACAACTCCAGAGGTCACCTTTAGTGATGAAGTGATTTCTACGGGCCCTTGTGCTGGTGCTATGTTGATCGAACGAACATGGACAGCTACCAACCCTGATGATCTCACGATGACCTCAAGTTGTGTCCAAACGATCAATATAGGAGATCAAACAGTGCCTACTATAGTAACTTGTCCACAAGACATTGTAGTAGGGAGTGCATCAACATCTGGACGGGCAGTTAACTTTCCTAATGTAGTAGCAACCGATGACTGTGGTATATCAAGTGTAACATATTCAAGGCAGAGTGGAAGTGTATTTCCATTGGGAACGACTACAGTCATAGTAACTGTGACCGATGCATGTGGGAATTCTAATACATGTTTCTTTTCAGTACAAGTATTATTTGATCAGGCATGTCAGGAGTCTCCTAACATAACTTGTCCTACAAATATTAGTATGTGTGTAGGCGAATCTACAGACCCTGCTTTTACAGGTCGAGCAACGGCAAGCTTTAGTTCAAACAACTGCTCATCTGATGCTATTATCACTTTTAGTGATCAGGTAGTGGCGACAGGAACATGCGCCAATGCAAGAACTATACAGCGTACTTGGACTGCTACAAATCCAGATAACTCAGTATTGACTTCGTCATGTACCCAAGTTATTACTATCGACGATACACAAGCTCCAGTAATATCTCAGTGTCCCGCAGATATAACACAGACTACTTCTTCACCGAGTGGTATCGTTGTGATGTATAGCCAGCCAGTGGTATCTGATGATTGCGGCATAGCTTCCTCAAGTTTTAGTAAACCGAGTGGAAGTGTATTTACCCCAGGAGTGACAACCGTAACATTTACGGTGACAGATCTATGTGGTAGAGTGTCGACATGCTCATTTACAGTTTCAGTAACAGTTACTATGGCAGGATGTCAGAGTACTCCGAGTATGTCTTGTCCTGCTGACTTTACAGGGTGCCCAGGCACTTCTACTGAACCTAGTGTTACTGGTATGGCAACAGGCTCATTTGGATCGGCAGCAGGATGTCCAGCAAGCCCATCAATAACGTTTACGGATCAGATAATTTCGCAAGGCCCATGCAATGGTGCGATTACGCTTAATCGTATTTGGACAGCTACAAATTCTGACAATGGTCAGTCCGTAAATTGTATTCAACGTATTACACTTGTAGATACTCAGGCACCGACAATAACTAATTGCCCAGCAAATGCGACTATTTCAAGTTCACAGCCTATATACACATGGGCGATGCCAACGGTTTCGGACAATTGCGGAGGGACATCGATCACCTCTAATATTGCAAATGGAAGTTCATTTCCAATAGGCACAACAACAGTTGTATTAACTGCCACGGATGCATGTGGTAACAATTCGAGCTGCTCATTTACAGTGACAGTGGTGCAAGCTGGATGTCAAGCAACACCAACTATTAGTTGCCCAGCGAGTTATACAGCATGCCCTGGTTCTTCTATTGAACCTAGTGTAACAGGTATGGCGACAGGATCCTTCGGTTCTGCCTCTGGATGCCCATCAAGTCCTACTATCTCATTCTCGGATCAGATAGTGTCACAAGGGCCATGTAGTGGAGCGGTAGTTATCAATCGTATTTGGACGGCTAGTAACCCCGACGATGGTCAGTCAGTGACTTGTACTCAGCGTATAACGCTAGTAGATTCTCAAGCACCGACACTTACTAATTGTCCTGCAGATACCACTATTCTCGTATCTCAGGCTAATTATTCATGGATGACTCCGACGGTAAATGATAATTGTGGAGCAACACTTACATCTGATGTTGCCAATGGCAGTCAGTTCCCTACAGGTTCTACTACTGTGACATTGACAGCACGTGACAATTGCGGTAATACGACCACTTGTTCATTTGTGGTGACAGTAGAGGAAGAGACTACGACCGGAGGAGGTACCGGAGGTGGTGGTTCAGGAAGTGGTTCTCTATCAGTGACATGCCCATCTGATATGATTATGGCATGTGATGATAACGGGTCAATTGAATTGCCGCAACCTCAAGTTAGTAGCACTTGTGACCTATGTACTGGAGGGGATATCTCTGGATTTCTGTTTCTAGGTAATTTTAGAGGAACCGACTATTACTTATCACGTACTAAGGCGACTTGGCCATATGCCAGAACTGGAGCCACTAATATTGGTGGGTTTTTGGCTAGGATAGAATCGTCTGAAGAAAATGCATTCTTAGCCTCGAGATTACCAGTGAGCTCGGCATATATTGGTCTCAGTGATGAGGCTCAGGAGGGTACGTTTAGATGGACGGATGGTAGTTCACCGAGCTATACTAATTGGTATCCTCGGCAACCGAATGATTATAAAGGAAATCAAGACTATGTAGAGTTGCTTCAGAATGGTCTATGGAATGATCAATTCAACTATCAGCGACTCCTGTTTATCGTTGAGATACCTTGCGTAACTGTTCGACAGACTGCTGGTCCAACTACGTTAAAAGATCTAAATAGATCTACCAGAGTTGAATTTGAAGTTACTGATGCCTGTGGAAATGTTGAGACTTGTAGCTTTGGTATAGAGGTACAACAGAGACTTTCAGTAGAATGTCCCGATGACATTAGGGTAGAAACAACAGCTAATGGAGCCTATGTTTCATATGACTTGCCAGAGGTTACAACGTGCTGTACATCTGCCAGTGCCCAGGCGAGATCTATACCAGGATTCGTCTATATGGGTTACCTTAATGGTTCAAACTATTACTGTAGTCGCAACAGTGCTACATGGAGTCAAGCAAATGCCACAGCACGTAGTTTGGGTGGTTACTTAGCTACAATTGAGTCACCAGGAGAAAATAGTTTCTTAGCGAGGCAATTGATTACGCAGACGGCATTTGTAGGTATCAGCGATCATATTACCGAAGGGCGATTCTTTAGCGTGAATAATAGACCTGTCAACTATGCAAGCTGGGACGCTAATCAGCCTAGCAATACAAATGGTAATCAGCACTTTGTAGAGATAAATCCATATGGATTGTGGAATGATGTCTCTGCTCAAGCGAAGCGCGAATATATTATGGAGGTGCCAGCAGATGTTAGATTTACACTCGTAGAAGGCTTACCAAGTGGTGCAGTATTCCCAGTAGGGACAACTACTGTAACAGTGAGGGCAACAGACGCTTGTGGTGTAAGTGAGACATGTAGTTTCGATGTGACAGTGAGCAACCCGAATACAGGTGGTAACACATTCTGTCGTTCGTTTGCACAGCGTAGTGATCTCGGATATATCGATGAGACCAAGGTTGGCAACTTATTATTCAGAAGTGGAAATAATGGAGGCTTCGCCGATTTAACAGAGTACTGCCTTGATGTCTATGAAGGAGGAGAGTTTGACTTGAGACTTACTCCGGGATTCAGATCTCAGGCCTACCTAGCCTACTACCATTTCTACATTGATTTCAATGGCGATGGCGACTTTGAAGATACTCGTGAGTTGATCGGTACGTCGAGAAGTTCTAATGTGATTGCTGGTACATTCCCGATCCCGGTTGGCACTAAGAATGGTCAGATCCGGATGAGAATTGTTATGAGCTTAAATGGATTCCCTGAGAGTCCTTGTGATGTAATCGGATTTGGCGAGGTTGAGGATTATTGCTTGAATGTGCGAGCCTATAGAGGAGAGGCATTGGCCAAAAGCAGATCCACCAATGGCATAGTGAAATTACAGGGTCAGGGTATTGAAAGAGGAATAGATTTTGATCAGCGGGATCAAGAAGATATAAAGCTAACGATAAGTCCAAATCCTGTTAGCCATATGATGTCGATTGACTATAACGCCATTGATGTGGCAGAAGCTCAGATTATAGACTTAAAAGGTCAGGTAGTTAAAACTATCGATGACCTTTCAACGAGAATTGATGTGAGCGACTTTAGTTCAGGTATGTACTTGTTACGAGTCATGCATGAAGATGGAACTTCCAAGATTGAGAAGTTCATCGTTGAGTAAAATCAAAGCGTAAGAAAACCAACGTCTTTTGATTAAAGGCCGGGGCAATTGTCTCGGCCTTTTTTAGTTGGACAAAATAAAAAAGAGACCGGAGCAACTACTCACCGATCTCTCATTCATAGATGAACCGTTTTCAGGTTCGGGGTTACTTATTAGACATCTATGTTAGAGTGGACTCCCTATGCACTGTCGGCAGTCTTACAAAGAATATTCTAACTCCGACAAACTAGTTCGTTATATGCCCGATTTAGTTGGATTTTATAGAAGAATTATTTTCTGTATCCTGAGAAATGAACCTAGCTCAACTATTTAATACAGGCGTATCAATAAGTGCATTCCCAACCTTCAGCTGGAATTGTAATTTGTCTTGCTAAATGAATACAGAAAATTAGACTAGGCGATCTGTCTTAGTCTATTCGGAGATCCTCAACCCTTATATCTGGATACAAAGAAGAATCGAAAGAAAAGAATTCGTCAGGATACTCTTTATTATAGGTAGATGATGCGATAGTCACTAATAATCTGCTACCATCCTTACTGAACGCATCAATCTTAGTAAAATCCTCAAGCTCCTTATCGATTGCAATGCGATACTTAAAGAATTCGCTATCTCTTTCTAAGGGTTTGAATACGATGAATACCTCAGTGTTTGTTTCGTTTTCGAAATCATATTCAAATCGTCCGCTTTGGTATTCCTTGAGCAGATCCTTAGGGGTCATAAGACCCAGTTCATCATCTTCATCGAAATCATTGATCTGTACTTCGTTCCTATCCTTTAAGAATAAATATACGTCCTCTCCATCCCCTATGATATCTTGATCCTCTGAGATGAACTTAAATCTTTGATCAGCTTGGACGATCTGAGCTTTTTGTTTCTCAGAGGGGCGTTCAGGATAGATCACCTCAAGGTCAAACGAAATCTCAAAGGATTGGTAAGCTTCATATTTCTCACTCAGTTTGTCTAAGACTTTTTTTGCGCTCTTCTTCTGAGCAAGAAGAGGAATCTGCATTGCAATTAGAAGTACTAATATGATTGTCCTCATAATCAATTGAGATTAGTTAAAGTATAGCTATAACGAAACACGGAAATGTAGAATTGATAAATGTGTGTTAAAAATCACCCTATTAGCAATCACTGATTTCGACCATCAACGCCAAAACGACCTGAGCCCATCAGTAGTAGAACAAAATAAATACCACCATAGATAAGCGCTAGTTCTTTCTTCGCCCATGGGTCGGCACCATGTATCATAAATGCAGCTACGAGCATTGTGATGAGCAGCGGTATTGAGGCCAGCCTTACCTTGAATCCGATAACAAGAGCTATTGAGCAGAAAAATTCTGCAAACACCACTAAGATGAGGCTTAATGATGGCCCTAAACCAAAAGGATCCGCAAATGCAAAATCCCCGTCCAAGGCCTTCATCAACTTTGGATATCCATGAGTGAGCATAAATCCTCCACCGAGTATCCTAAGGATTAATAATCCCCAGTCTACATTGCGCAATTCATTATTAAGAAGTGAGTTGATCATATAGCTTTTGCTGCCAAGATAGTCATTAGTGCTATGTTTTTTGGCTTACGGCTGAATAGCTCTCATTGATAAGGTATCTTCGATTTGTGTTCAGGTTTTTTGTCATACTGATATGGTCATTAGTTGCAAGTCCTCATGATTGCTTAGGACAGTTTCAATGGGATTGGAGAGATCCACTCGATCTCGATCATTTTGATTGGGGGGATAATAAGTTGCTCCTTTATAACAGTATTGGTTTAGGTGTGACATTGAAGTTTACTAAGCTTATCCCACTAGATGAGAAGTTGTACAAACCAGTGGAATTGACTGGCTATGTCGATTTCTTAACTGAGTATAATCGGGCCCCATTATCAGATGTACTCATTGCCAGACTGCGATGGACCAAACCAATCCGATCATTTCTGCGCCTTGGTGGTGACTTGAGTCTCTACAAGGTTGAGGATTCGGAGGTCAACACCGAAGGGGTAGGTGCTCAAGTAGTTTTTAATTGGGTCTTGCTAAATAAAGAGAGGATCAAAATTGTCTTTGACAATGGTGTTGGCCCCAATGTCTTTAGAGCGGCTTTCCCATTTGGAGGGACTCTGTTCAACTTTTCAACCTTTTATGGTCTGATTTTTCAAATCAATGTACCGACTTTGGGTTGGGTTTCCATTGGGGCCAAGAATCTTCATATTTCTAATGCAGGAATAGCTGGTGTAGATCGTAATCCAGCTCTTGACGCTTGGGGATTGACTATTGGATATCAGTTTCGATAAGCTTCTTTATTCTTGATTGCATCAATAAAATGAACAGGACTTGAGATAATCCCAAACGCATTTCGTTTAATCTCGACGAATAAATAATAAAGCCAAAGCGAATCAAATATGTTCCCAATTTCTGTATTTATACAGCCCTGAGCTCAGCCATCAATAGCATGAATGCAATCTCTATCTGTCTCATTATACCATTTATGTAAGCTTTTATAGACTTCTGATTGAACTTGTTGAAGTTCAATAGGGTCTTCAATCTCGTAGAACTGTTGAGCCCATCTTGGGCATCTGAAAATCCATAATCTGCAAAGAGCTCTTTGATATCTCCAAGGATATTTTTGTCATTCAATTGTTGGATGACTTTATCATCCTCAATAAGACCAGCATCTATCCTTAAGTTATTGTCATCATCTAACTGCACATTCAGATCTAACACCTCCATCTCTTCGTCATTAAACCCAACTTGCATCGTGAAGCACTTTACAAGGATGTCAGAATCTTCATTGTATTTGATTTGCCAAGATAGCTTAGGATATCTCAGTTTTATTTTTTTGGAGAGACTCTGAATACTTTGGTTGACTTGGGTCACAATCATTTCATGTCGTGTCATCAGGTATTATTTGGTGAGGTGATAAGAAAACGTCCATACGATATAGAGTGTTTTAAGGAAATTGTTAAGCAAATACTATAGTTGGGAAATATTGTCATAATCTCCTCATAATGTGATATTTATCTTGGTTGTTAATGATATCCGAATATTATTAAATTGGGAATGCAATGGCAGGATATATTTTGAACACTGTCTTCAACATAGGATGGATAAGCCAATTTAAAGCAGAGCTTAAGCAGTTATTTCGCCTTTAAAATGTCCTACTTTACCACACTAAAAAGGTGCTTATGTCCATCCCTCGATCAAAGAACAAAGACTATACTCAGAAGATGGCGACAGAACGTCGCAGGTTTTTATCTGATGAGACTGAGACATTTCTAGATCATATCGGTCAATACTCAATGAATCCAGAGGTGTTTGCAGGCAACATTGAGAATTTTATTGGTGCCGCTCAAGTACCTATCGGAATAGCTGGGCCGTTACTAGTTAATGGAGAGCATGCCCAAGGGGAATTCTATATTCCTTTGGCCACAACAGAAGGGACATTGGTAGCGAGCTATAATCGAGGGATGAAGCTTACTCGTATGACGGGTGGCGTTACTGTTCATGTTATTGAAGATAAGATGAATCGGGCCCCAGTTTTTGTATTTGAGGATGCTGGACAAGCTAGAGATTTTGGAATCTGGGTGGAGCAACACTTTGCAGAGCTCAAGGAACTAGCCGAATCGACCTCTAGTATAGCCAGGCTGGTGAGTATAGAGCAATACGCTGCAAGCAAGATTCGCTGGCTGCGATTTAATTATCACTGTGGTGATGCGGCAGGACAGAACATGGTCACTAAGGCTACTCACAAGGCTTGTCAATGGATTCTATCTCAGCAGAGTGAAGGATTAGAATATTTTTCCCTTGCGGGCAATCTTGATACGGACAAGAAACACTCATACATAAACTATCTGCACACCCGTGGCAAGCGAGTGGTAGCTGAGATTCGCATCCCTGATCAGTTTATCCGAGAGGTTATGCGCACAGATGCTCAGACTCTCCATAACCAGCGGAAGATTTCTAACGTCGGCGCGATTATGGGGGGCTCTGTGAATAATGGAGCACATGCTGCTAATGGAATAACTGCAATGTTTATCGCCACAGGTCAGGATGTAGCCAATGTAGCCGAGTCATCAGCAGCCATAGTGCATGCTGATGTGATGAGCAATGGAGATTACTATTTCTCAGTGACGATTCCGTCACTTATTGTTGCCACCTATGGTGGTGGAACAGGGCTTCCTACTCAACGAGAGTGTCTGGAGTTGCTCGGTTGTCATGGCAAGGATAAGGTGATGAAATTTGCAGAGATAGTTGGCGCCGTTGTGTTAAGTGGAGACCTGTCCTTATCAGCTGCGATCATGGCAGACGAATGGGTGTCCAGCCATGAAGACCTCGGAAGAAATCGATGACCCATCAATGCTTAACGGACAGAAGTCCCACGAAAAAAGCCTCTCCGACGAATCGGAAAGGCTTACGGTTGTTGGGTCGTTTGTTTAGATTGTAATTTCTCTTATGCACTAATTTAGAAGTCCTTATTTCTTCTCACTGGGTAAGCAACCGTGATGCCTGCTTCTCCAAATGCCTTCTTGATCTCTTTGTAAGAGTTAAAGTATACATCCCAATAGGTCGCATCTGTAGCAAATGGACGTACAGCAAGAAGTACATTGTGCTCATCAAATTTTTCTATTTCTACAGTTGGCTCATCAGGTAATCTTTCCGTTACTTTATCTAGCGCTCCTCTGATAATCTTCTGTACTTTATCAAAATCTTCTTCGTAAGGCATAGCAACATTAAGATCTACTCTCAGCTTACCATTAGCTGTAAGATTAGTCATAATACCACTAGTGGCAATACCGTTAGGCATGATGACCTTCTTATTGTCAAGGGTATTAATAATCGTATTAAATACCTGAATTTCTTCAACATGACCTACAGTACCTTGGATATCTACTAAGTCCCCAACACGGTAAGGCTTGAATAATAAGACCATTACACCAGCCGCAAAGTGACTCAATGTGCCTGACATGGCTGCACCTACCGCAAGACCTGCACCAGCTAATAACGCTGCAAAAGCAGTAATCTCAATACCTACTGCACCAGCTGCAGACAAGACTACTAATACCTTGAGAAGTACACTCAAAAGTGACTTTAAGAATGGTTGTAAGTCGGCGTCAACGCCACTCTTCTCCATTGATTTGCCAAGTAGATTGACGATTCTTTTTACGATCCAAAATCCAATAATAAGTATCAGTATGGCACCAACTATTTTAGGAGCATATCCGATGGCTGAATCGATGTAATAAGGAATCTTTTCTACGAAATTGAAACCTTGTTGAGCAGTTTCTCCTACTGCATCAACAGCTGTTTCTGCAACATTGCTTTGCATAATTGTCTTGTTTTAGTAATTAATATTGTGTTAATGCCATTCTGACGG
>CAZAXY010000035.1:0-29094 GCA_964489125.1 uncultured Saprospiraceae bacterium | reverse complement strand
CAACGCACTCGTGATCAGTAGAAATACCAGCTTTAATATATTTCTCTGCGTCCTTGCCCCGTAACCCAGGAGAATGACCATCAACAGGTTTACCATACTTTTTAGCAGAAGCTATCTTATGACCTATAGCCAGGTCACTTGCTAATACTCCAGGGTAATTCATCATCTCCGAGAGATAGTATATATCGTTGGATGCCATCAATTGTTGGATCTCTTCTGGCCCTATCTGTGCTCCAGCAGTTTCATAATGCGTGGCAGGCACACAACTTGGAGCTCCAAAATGAAATTTTAACTTGGCATCACTGGCATTATCGATCATATACTCCACCCCTTCAATACCCATCACATTGGCGATTTCATGTGGGTCAGAGACAGTTGCCACGGTGCCATGTGTCAGCGCTATTTTGGCAAACTCATATGGCACCAACATTGAACTCTCAATGTGGATATGAGCATCAATGAACCCGGGCATAACATAATGGTCGTCTGCTTCGGCCACTTCCTCTATTGCCATGATAACTCCTCCGTCAATGGTGATCTTCGCTGGATAAGTTCGCCTATTCGGGATGTCTACAAATTGCCCTGTTATATGTGTTATCATAATGTTTGATTGCCGAAAGTTGAACATAATTCATGACAATATTGCAGTTGTGGGAATAGTATCGATTCAATACAATTAGTTGTTGACAGTCAAATCATAAAGAAAGTCTTCGAACTCGTGATCATGATAGATGATGAAACCCAAGAATGCATGATCGCTAATTATCAGATAGCTTGTAATAACGCAGTTTCAAGCCAGCGAACCGACTTGGAGATCAGAAGCCAATTTTACTAGTCGGACTCGGAACAAGAAGAGTGAAACGAATTCCTATGCAAGCCTCGGTCATAATGCGACTAGTGATGATTTTTGAAAAAGACAACAGGTGGAATTTATACAGGGATTTTGCTAATCGGGTATACCCGCTATTTTGGTGATAGTCATAATAATCCAATGGCTCTGAGCGTATTTATCAGGAATCTTTTCTTTAAATAATAAATCGCCAGTATCTTACTAATTCTACCTTAATTGATGAGGATCCTCATCATCCAATTACTACAATAAAACTGATTTTGTGAAAGACAATGTGAAATTTAGTCCAATAGGACTAGCTCTATTCTTCATCCTATTCTTCAATCATTTTGTTTTTGCCCAACATGCGAGTGGATTGTTTTATGATAATTATTCAGGCATATATGGGGTCGTTAAAAATCCGGCAAGCGGACAGCATAGCCGACTAGGTTGGGATGTCAATCTTGTATCGGGCCATCTTTATGGCAGAACTACCTATGGTAATGTCATTAATACAAATTTATTCGATTTGGTTTCAGGAGTTGAAGCACTACCAGTAATTGGGGATGATGAAGTGCAAGCAGATCCGCAAGCACGTGGAATAGTGTTTAATGATCGTGCCGCCTCCGCTTATGCTCATGTAGATATAATGGGCCCTTCATTTTGGATCGATCTGAAACCTGTAGGAATTGGTGGTTTTATTAGAGGAAGAGTAGATGCAAGTGCGCCCAATATACCATCTGAGTTATCATACGAACAAATTCAGAATCTGTCTATCGATGATACTCAATCAATACGCAATGTTCAGAGTGCTGGAGCTGCGTGGACGGAGTATGGAGTAAGTCTTTCATCTAATTCTTGGGGCTTTGATGACATTAGTGTGGGCATAAATGTCAAGTATATACAGGGACATGAAGGCTATAACCTTAGTAGTACTGATAATTTTGATTTTAGCAGGACTAGTGATAATCAACTTGAAATCAATACTCTTGAAACAATAGTAGCTTTTACTGATGGATTTGGCAGCGGAAGTGACCTGTCTAGATCTAACAGAGGCAGAGGCTGGGCTATTGATTTAGGCTATAGCCAAAAGTTTGAGCGCAGTCGGGTGGGAGTTTCTATACTCGATATTGGCGGCATAAGATTTAATGACAGCGGATCCCTGCACCGACTGGCCTTAGCGGATGCAATAGAATTAAACATTGACGAATTATCGACTTTGACGTCTGTTGACGACCTTATAGGAATCTTAGATGCAGCGACGTTGAACTCTACTTTAGTTGATAACAGCTTTACTGTTAGAACACCGGCAAGAGTTTTGGTGAATTTCGATTATCAGGTAGATCAATTCATCTTTGTCAATGCTGCCATCAGTCATTCACTCGCTACTTCTGTTCAAGCCATCCGCACTGAAAACAACATCAGCTTCAGCCCGAGATATGAGCGAAGGTGGTTCGCAGTAACTGCACCAATTACTGTCAATAGCTACGAATCAGTACACTTTGGATTAGCAGCAAGACTAGGCCCTGTAGTTATAGGTACAGACAATCTTACAAGTTTATTCGGAAGCCGGGAATTCAACGGTTCAAGCGTCTATGCAGCAGTTAGAGTATATCCATTTAAGAATAGTAAAACGAGCCATGGAGTCGATTGCCCAAAAATCAAAAGGTCACCTTGGGATAGTGCCAAACCTGTTAAAGGGGCTAGACGGATGCGATCTCCTGGATAATGAATAGGGGATTTGCACTACCTTTAGACAAATTATCGATATGCCACAGACACTCGATATCCCTCAAAGACCTGGTGAATCCCCTAGGGTAGCAGGTTATGTGCCGCATCAACAGATAGATCAGCATTCAGGAAAGAAGATTTTTGAAAAATTCAAGACACGTGTGGCAGAATTACCGCACGTCAGCATGATAAATAGTCGTACTACGGTTGATCAATCAATTGGACTCTACATAGATCCCGGCGTTAAGCTCCATCCAAAGGCAGAACGGGAGTTTACCCATATTAATACGGAACCGGGCCTTGGTAGTTTTCATGTTAAGCTTCCTACAGAAGACTTAGATTATATCATCTCCAAAGGGTGGGGGACTTACCATCCAATGAGTGAAGGGCTTAATGGGCGAACTGGTCAAGTAGCCTTGGCACTCGTCTATGCGCCAAGGAATGACGAAGAGTTAGATGTGGCGATATCAATATTGAAGTACGCTCATAAATTTGCCATAAGTGCACCCCAGAAAAAATCAATCTTTGCATTACTTGGATTTATGGGTTGCGGTAAAACCAGTATTGGCAAGCGGTTGTCGCAGAATTTGAAGATGCCATTTGTTGATTTGGATGCTTATATAGAGAATGCAGAAGGCTTAAGCATCAATCAGATTTTTACGGCCCATGGAGAGAGCCTATTCAGACTGCTTGAAACACACTATCTCAATGCTATCATAGATTCAAATGATCAATTGATTCTGGCTACTGGTGGGGGTACGCCATGCTATGATCAAAATTGGCCTGCTCTCACACAAGTTAACACGATTTATATTGAGCGCACTGACAAGTATCTTTTCAAAAACTTGCAGAAAAAGAAAGATAAGCGACCACTTATTAGAAATTTGTCGGATGACGCTTTGAAGCGATTGATCAGTGAAAAAATGAAAATAAGGGCATCCGCATATCGTAAAGCAAACATGAATTATTTTGCCGAATCCTCTAAGGATGAGATCGTCAAGGATTTATTAAAAAAGATAAAGAAAAAGCTGAAAAAGCTGAACAACTAGGGTTCGGCAGTGACCACTGGACATTCCCATCCTCCATAGAATCCATTCCGTTCTTGGGCTTCTGATTGAAGGTAAACTGTGATCTCAGTCAAGTTATCTCTGGATGGAATATCTTCTTTAGAGAAATGAAAGAAAAATGGCTGCTCTTCGCCTCTATGGTATCCTTTCTCTTCTTCTTTATATCCTAATTCTAAAATTAACTCACTATAACTGTCACGCTCTTCATCTGTTTCGAAATAAGCCCAATGATCTATTTTACGAGTCTGATTGATTTGATCTCCGGCTTCGATTAAAGTCTGGATAGTGGCCGTATTCTGGCGGTACTCAGTTATGTAGATATCGGGATAGATTCTTTTTTGGTAGAACAGATTTTGTGGATCATGTAAGATCGAAACAATAGGAAGAAACCCACTGCCCTCATTGGTAAAATAGTTATTCAGAAAACTACTGATACCTACAGAATCCTTGAGATAATAATAGTCCACCTGTGTGCAATCGTGGGTAAAAGTTCCAACCAATTTGCATGTGGCTTGGATATCCAAATAGTTCAATAGCTTATCTGACAGCTTGTACAAACGCTCATAAACCAGGGTATCTGGAAATCCATCAGAAGAACAGGGCTCGAACTGATGGCCTACACCCAACAGATATGGAAGTTGTATCGAGTCTATCATCTCTTGATAGCTAAGGTCAACGAGCATAGAGCCCGGTTTATCCTCCCATTGCGCAAAATATTGATCCCATTGACCTATAGCTAATTGGGTCCAAAAGAGGCCAATGCTGAAGAAAAATAGCTTCATAACCACAAATATCGATCAGTTATTCTTGATGATCACTACTCTCATAGGATATTAACGCCTTTTTATAAGTATGAAGCAGCAATTGCCAAGAAAGGCGTAGTCTCTTGAAGACAGCTGCTATATCTTATTTTTCTTCTTATTCATTTCCCTGATGGCTTTTTCCAGACCTCGAGGAGTCATGGAATACATCGGTATGATCCTCTTAAGTATTGTAGTAGTAAAGGTGATACTCCAGTGCTTTTCAGATACAGGATTAAGCCAACAAATTTTTTTGAACTTTTCTGAAAATCTACCCCAAGCAATGACACTACCTTCGTGCAATTCATAAGGTGCCATTGCCGCATCTCCTATTACAAACACTCTATAGTTAGGGTCTTTGTTTAGAATTCGTTCGATAGGAATCGGATTTGTGCGTCGCTCATCATCATATACATATTTGTAGATGGTATTATGGAAATAGTAAGTCTCAAGATCATGAGCATATCGCGTCTTCATCTTCTTAAATAGTGCCTGAACTGGACGGATATAATAATCCATAGAGTAGCCACCATTGTCGATAAGTAAGATTACTTGTAGCTTGTCATTTGTTTTTTCGAGCTCAATCGGCAAGAATAGCCCTCCTTCTTTGACACCAGTTTTGACTGTCAAAGGAATATCAAGAAAGAGCTCATTGGTTTCTTCTAAGACCCCTTTTAGACTGGCAAGAGTGGCGTCAATATTGTCATCATTGATGTTTGCATCTACATCAACTGGATAATATTGGGGATCATCGAAAACTTGTCTAGCCATACGTCCACCGCCTGAGCCACCCACCCGTATACCGCCAAGTGCGGCTCCTCCATGGCCGTATGGAGAGTTGCCACCAGTTCCGATCCAGTGCGAACCACCTGAATGTTTGAACTTCTGCTGCTCCATCACCTTTTCCATTCGCTGCCGTAACTCCTCTAGATCTACAAAACGGTAGTCTGCCGCCTTTTCAATTAGTCTTTCGACGTTCCCATCATCTCCTGCGCCATTGTCACTATCTTTTCTTAATGGATCGTCCTTGTCGAGGATTTCCTCCCCATCGATCACTTTCTTGATGTCATAGCTGGTCATATGCACTTCATCGAGGAATTTTTCTATGACATCATCCATATCCATGTGGACACGTTCTTCATCAGATTTGATGAAGTCATCCAACCAATCTTTGAATGTTTCTGACCGCTCGATAGCATTGCTGAGCCTTTCGCCAGGCTTCACATCTACGCCTATAAAATATTGATAGAATGCTTGGGTGTATGGGCCAACGTGTGTGGGATCCTTCACAAGGGCACCTTTAAACAAGGCATACATGTCTCCAATCGTGTTGACCAACTGCTTGTCCATTGCTTTGCGCAGTAGCAGGAGTGATCGGACATCGGCCTGAATACCATAACTGCGACAGACTTCTGGAAAACTCTCAAACATAGCGTTGACTATTTATTAGTGAAATCTTTGAGCACCTCCTGGTGCACTGCCCATGTCCATATTGCGTTTTACGCGCTTCACGTCATCCTGTGTTTTCACTAAGGCACCTAATCCATCTAACTCCTGAATTTTCTTTATAGTATCTTCTTTGGCAAATGTCTGTAGATATTTCAACCAGTTGAGGAGCTCTCGCGTTGAAGGCGCCCTTTCAAGACCCAATTGCCTTAGCTGGTAGAATATTTCAATAGACTTAGAGACTACTTCTTCGTCAGCAGAAGGGTAGTGTTTGGCAACAATTTCTCTCATAATATCTGCATTTGGAAATGAGATATAGTGATAGATACATCTTCCTTTAAAGGCTGTCGGTAATTCCTGTTCGCGATTACTGGTAATCACTATGGCAGGCATGTCCTCTTCACTTACTTCAATCACCTTGCCTGACTCTGGCATTACAAACTTGCGATGGCTCAGGGCATAGAGCAAATCATTCGGAAATTCTCTCGGGGCCTTATCAATCTCATCAATCAGTAATACCGAGTGAGCACTACTATATGCTTTTGCCGCAGGCCCTAGTAACACATAATCATCAAGAATTTCTGTGCTACGCCCACCAGTACTGAGTTTAGTGTCAAGCCCTTTCTCCTCACGTTGTGCATTGAGCACTTCGATTTGGCTATCGCGTAAATATTTGACATGATCAAACTTAGCTACGAATTGATCCACTGAGCTCTTTGAACCTACAGGATACACGTGAAGGTCCAGATCCATATTCTTAGCATATTGTAGCGGTAACTCTGTCTTTCCTGTACCTGGTTCCCCCTCGATAAGTAGAGGCATACCTAGCACTCTTGCCATATGAAAAGCTTGTGCCAACTCCCGATCACATAAATATTGCTCCGATCCTGTCCAAAATGTCGTTTCTGCCATGCCCGAAAATTACGCCTATTAGCTCTATTAGACTATATTATAATTGAACATCACTTGAGAATTATCATTGATACTTCCGCTCTATTTGGCGTCACAAGCGAGATCTAATGATTAGAATTGTTTTTAAAACTACATTATGTGTTGCTCTTGGTTCATCTACTTGATAGGCTCTCTGTTAGCAGGATTGTTTGGTTGGTTGCTGCGAGGCTACTTTACGAAACGAAAATTTGATAAAATGAGGAGTGATCAAGAGTCGGCCAATGCTTCAATTAATAGGCTTGCTGCTTACAACGACAAGGCCAAGCATGAACATGATGCTAAGATTAAAAACTTCCAACACGAGATCAAGAACTTAGAGGAAACCATGAGGGTTGAAAAAGAGGCGATCCACAAAAAATGGATACTAAAGGCGAATAATTTAAATACGGAGTTGACCATGCTACAGGAAGAAAATACTGCATTGCAGCAATCCATCGATGATCTTAATAAAAAGTGTGATGATGAAAGCAGCTCCCAATCCGATATTGTAAGATTGAAAGAAGAACTGGCTTACTACAAAGAGAAAAGCCTTAAGCATAAGAACAAGTACAAAAAGCTTGAGAAAAAACATCTTAAGAGTCAAAAGTCGAGTAACAAGCAAACCAGTCGTTCTAAGGCTCAATCCATTGCAGATGAGGTTCCTGTGGAGATTACAAAAAGAGTTGAGGTACAAGAGACAGTTGACTTTAAAAAGCTGAAAAAGCTTCTAACCAATAAGCTGCCTACGGTTACAAAGACAAGAGTCATTGACATTGTAAAAAAGAAGAATAGGAAATCGAAAAATACTAGACAGAAAGCTGAGTAGTTCTCAGTATGTTATGCATATGTTCTGCGAGGAGCAGAGGCTTTTCAAAAGGAATTAAATGACCCACATCGGGCATCTCATAAAAGCTACCTAATGGCACTCGGGCTTTTATCTTATCCCAAGAGTTTGCCGTAATTACATCGGAGTGCTGAGCCTTAATTATATGGACAGGAACAACATTTTGTTTCATAGTGCGCCACATATTAGGCCCGGTGCTATAGACTTGTGCTTCCCATTCTCTTGGATAGCTTAAGGTCAACGTCCCATCCTGCTTTGCTCGTAAGCCATATCTCAAAAAATCGTCAAATACCTCCGGGTGAAATCTCTGAAAGACTTTCTTGGAACCTAAATGTTGTCTTGCTTCATCGCGATCTTTCCATTTGGTTCTGCGATTCTGGGCAATTTTTATGATGGGGTTTATTTTGGACATAAGTGTCCGAGGCAAGAGTGATGACATGACTGTTATTCGATATGGGAGGATGACTGGATCTATGAGTATGACGCGAGAGAATAGATCTGGCCGTTGGATAGAGGCAAGCCAGGTAGCAATGCCTCCGAGGCTATGACCAATACCAATAACCTTCCGATCGCCATGGTCGTCCATCATATTGATCAAATCATCAGCGAATAGATTCCAGCTCTCAAGCTGTATAGGTGACTCATCAGGCCACAATGGGCGTTGTCTGAATAAATGCACACGATAGTGCTCTATGAGTGGCTTGAGCAGAGTATTGTAACACTCTGGTGTATAGGCGTTAGCATGTATGAATTGTAATGATGCTCCTTGACCTCCTAAATCAATTCTCTTGTTCATATGAATTGAAACTCGATATGATAACCGAAGAAGATTAGAATTAGTTGTAAATGGGGCATAAGGAATAACTGGGCCCGAAGTTTTGGCATCTCAGTCAAAAAATCTTTATAAGGCAGCTGAAGCTGCAGGTTAGCCCAACCTGCAGCTTCTTGCCCTCTCATGTGTAGTTAACCTATCATAAAATCCATGAGAACCATTATAGGCACCGATTATTTAGTTGATGCAGTAGAGGCGCCTGTATTAACACTGTCAGATTTTTATTAGAAAACCCAAGATCAGATGTCGTATGAATCTGAAGACTAATAGTTGTTGCTCGGGTATCCATGAGTCATCGCAGTAATTAATACTGGCAAGAAAGGAACACTTGATTTACTAAAACACTAACTTTTGTTATAGGGGCGTTAATCTATGACCGACCTAAAAACTTGTTGATAGCCTCAGTCTTATTTTGCACATGTAGTTTCTGATAGATTTTGTGGTTGTGTTGTTTGACAGTGCCTATAGTTATCCCAAGTTCTTGTGCGATTTCTTTATAGAGTTTTCCCTTGCTTAATAGCCCCAATATCTGATATTCTCTATTCGTAAGCTTCGACGCAATTTCTAAGTTGGCTTTGCGCTCATCGAAATACTCTGCGACTTTTCGTGCAATAGTTGGACTCATCGGTGCCCCGCCATTGGCAACTTCGACAATGGCGTCTATAAGTTTGGCTCTTGGAGTATTCTTGAGCATATATCCCGTAGCACCATTCTTAAGTGCTTCAAATACCTGATGGCTACTATCGAAAACAGTGTGCATCAGAAATTCTACTTCTAAGCCTTTGTCTTTTAACTCCTTGACACAAGTAATTCCACTCCGGTCGGGTAAGCCGATATCCATGACAACAACATCAACTTGATGGTTAGACATGAAGGAGACTGCGTCATTACCATTCACATAGCTAGCTAAAAGATTGATCTGAGGCTCTTCTATTAACGCTGCTTCTAAGTATTCTCTGACTTCTTCATTGTCTTCTACAATGACTACATTGATTATTTTTTGGGTACTCATTTGTCCAGATTGAGTTTAATTGTGATGCGTGTTCCTTCTTGCGATTGTATGTCTATTTCTCCATTAATATCCTCGATTCTCCTTCTGATGTTTCTTATTCCATTTCCAAAATGGCTTGAAGAACTTTCATTAAGACCTATGCCATTATCGCCTATCTCAATGATTAAATCCTCATCTTGTATCATGGATGTTCTGACCTTTGTTGCCTTAGAATGCTTAAGAACGTTAGTCAAGATTTCTTTAATGATTAGATAGAGATTCCGTCGTATTGTAGAGGAGAGCTCAAGGTCGGCATTAGCAATGTCAATTTCGTATTCAGCTTCTATTCCGCCATTTTCTAGTACATCATCAATATAGTGCTGGAAGTATGTTGTGGTCTCTCCCAAAGAGTTGTGAGCGCTATCCATGCTCCATACAATAGAGCGCATATTGTCAACCAGTTCGGTTGAATATTTTTCAACTTTTTTAAGAGCGTGTTGGTTCTGATTCTGATTTTGATTTTTGGTGGATAGCATTTTTTGTGAGAGCAGACGTATTGAGGTGAGACCCCCACCGAGTTCATCATGCATCTCTGACGCTATCCTGTTTCTTTCAATTTCAAGTTGGGCAGCAAGTGCTCGCTCCTGAGCAAATTTCTCTTCTCTCTTCCTAATTCCTGCTCGATAATAAGAGCGTACAACAAAAAATATAATCAAACAAACTGCAAGAATCGAGGCGATAAAAAAACTTAATGTGCGCCAGAAGGGTACGGCAATTTCCAATTTTAAGGATCTTATATCACTGAGCGCGCCATTTGCATTGGTGCCTATAAACTGCAGGTCATAAGTCCCTGAGTTAAGCCTCAAGAATAGGTCTGAACCATTAGCGATTTTCTTCCATGGACTGTCTCTTTCAATTCTATAGAACAACTGATTCTTATCTTGAGATTGATATGTGATGCTCGTAGGTGTCAGATTGAATGAATTTTCAAAATGCCTGAACTTGAATACGGAATCACCATGCATAAGCTCAGCCTTTCGAAGCTGATCATTAACCATTAGATTATTGAGAAGTAAAACTGGTTTTTCAATGGTCTCTGGGGGAATACTCAGGTCTACTTTAATAATGCCATTTTGGACTGGTAAGAAATATTCGTTAGTCTCAAGTTGTAATCCTGTATTGCTGATAAATTGATCAGAAAACAATCCATCAGATTTGCTAAATATGCGCCAATTCGAAAAGGCTGTATCACAAGTAATAAGGCCATTAGAAGTGGTAACCACATACGACGAGTCAGTGGTGAAAATTTTATTCACCGATCCTATATTTATAAACTCTGGAGCGTATACTTTCTGTTTTGATCTCCTACCCCTATTATCGAAGACTTCTATGCCGTTGGAAGTTCCGATAAGGAGCTGTTCATTGTCGGCAGTTAAGCTATGTATACTGGATTGACATTCTATTGGCTCATGGCGACTTAATATGCGCTCTTTGGGAAGCAGTTCATATAATCTGCGATCATTGTGAACGATGAAATGGCGACCATCGGATTTGAGGAGCCTGTAAATTTCAAGTACACCTTGGGTTAGGCCGTTTAGGTTAAAAGTGTCGAGCTGTCCAGTGTTGAGGTTGAGTGTATTTAGATTCACATTTGTAAGAACAAGTGCTTGATCTGAGTCTAATTGATCAAAATATAGAATTCTTAAACTATCAAATTGAAACTTCTGATTGAGGGTATAAGAACTATCTAAAGTGTAAATTTTATCTGCACTTGTTAGCCAATAATCACTGGTAGAGACAGATGGGGTTACGTTATATATGTTATCTAATCGAACAATTTCTCCATTGGTATTTAAATAGTTCTTAAACACTATCTCCCCATCTTGTGCATATTCTATTATTCCATCTGGGCTAAAAGCTTTAATATTTTTATTGTGATTATAGATAAAATCAAAAGGTAAGGTTGCATCGAACTCATCAGCTGTTTCTATACTTTCGAAGAAGGCGTTTCTTGGTTTGCCATATGATACTTGACTCGTCTTAAATGAGCTAATCCAATGGAAATCTGAAGAGTCTATATATATCTTACGTGTTTCATCAGAATGAAGACCAGTTGCAGTGGATTGGTTGTTATCAAATTGTTTTGTTCGAGTATTAAACCTCCATGTGCCTTTGTCTTTAGAAGTTAGCCATAAGGTGCTGTCCGTTTCTAAGGCTATGCTCATAAATCGAGCTTGTTCGTGTTCAAATGGAGTATACCACTTGAAGTCGTTATTCTGAGATAGATTAATATCAAATAGTCCCTGATTAGATACTGCCCATAGTCTATCTTCTTCGGTTATTACGACGTCGGAAAATTGAGGATAAGCATTGCCAGATGAAGTCTGGATTTTAGGAGAAATATGCTTGTATTCTAGCTCACCATTCGCGTCGATACTAAAGAGCTCAATACCTGATTGTTCGAGCCAAGGGCATCCTGCCAAAAGAATGTTGCCATCTGATTGAAAATGATCAAATCTTACCGAATTGATTGAGGCATGTGGTTCATAGGCGTGACTGTAGAGATCAACCTTATATAAAGAGTCTCCCAAGCGAGTCCAAGCGTATTCTTCATTGATGACAGCTATCAGATAATACTCGTTACTGAAGATGGGGTTATCACCGATGATTGTCTCAAAAATACCATCAGAAGCTGAAAACTTGATTAGTCCCTTGTCTGTAGTAAAGAGTATATCCTCATTGCTGAATTCGTGAAATCCGCTTAATACGATTTCACCATTGAAGGTTGGGGTAGTGCTTTCTGCGAAGCGTTTTAATTCGAGTCCGTTAAATTCGTAGATCCCATTATCAGAACTTATCCACACAGTACCATTTTTTCTTTTAAGGAGATGGTCGTTATATCCAAAGATTAGTCCTCCATCTGAGGAAAGATTTTGAAAGACATAATCTTGAGCCGTTGTCGCTGACAAACAATTGATTGATATCAGAATATAATAGAAGTATCTCACTACTAAACTGGCTAGTGCAAATAGTAGCAAGATACTTATCTCCTCTCTATTAATTAAATTATCCTTCTTGACGCCATGCCCTTGGACAACCGGCCGCTCTTACAGTTCCTGGTAATCCAAAGCTTAAGTTTTTATTTTTTGCAGTAATTTTTCTTGATTTCTTTGTTTTTAGCTCGCCGTACGGTTGCATTTCTAAACTGAAATTAGGTATCAATTCCGCTGCGTTTACCATCGGATTACTTGAGACAACCATGTAAGAGGAAATGAATACTTTTTTAAATGCTCCGAGGTTAAAAAGCATCTCAATCTGGCTTCGACTGAAATATGCTATAAAAGGCTCGCCTTCATCAAAAAGTGAAAACTGAGAGCAATGTTCAAATTCATATTTCCCTAGATTGGTGCTTGTTGATCCTTTCTTGATAGAACAACTATTTACTGTACATCTAATCTTCTTTCCTAAAGCCAATCCACTCAATCCAATTACAGCACTATAGACTTCTAACGCCACTCCAGACTGACTTTTAGGATTAGAAATTTTAAATATGATCCCAGGATAGTTCGCCTTGTTGTCCAGGACTTTTTGTAAATCTGAACATTTGATGACAGCACCTCCTATTTTCTTTCGCTTCATGACACATATTTTGATTGTGTTAAATATAATCAACGGGTGTCAGAGCGACATGTAACTAAAGTTAGTGTTCTTTTTTCATGGATCAAAAGGAAAATTTCTAAAGCAAATCTTCTGAGTTTTTTCTTCTTGACCTTATTAGAGTGATCTTTTATCGTGTTGTGCTAAGGCTTAAGATGCCTCCATTTCTGTTCACATGAAAAGAGCCTATTTAATTAACTCATCAGAACTAAGGATTGTCGCAAACTCACCATTTAGATTAGCTAAAGATACCTGGTGTGTTGTTTCAGCTGAGAACTCTGTTCCATCTACGCCGACTTGTCTAAATGCTGCAGTGGCATCGGAAACCACGGTAACTTTAAATCCCAGATTAGCACCCATCCGAGCACTAGTTGAGATACAGTGATTAGTGGTCAAGCCTACCATTACTATTGAGAGCAAGCCCTTTATTTTTAGTTTATCCATTAAGTCTGTACCGATGAAGCAGCTATTGACATTCTTGGTGACAATAGGTTCTCCTGGTATGGGGGCTGTTTCTGGTTTGAAATCGAATCCTTCATGAGTTGCATGCAAGGGGCTATCCTGATTTTGCGAACTATGTCTGACATGATAAACGGGCCATGCTTTAGATCTCCAGTGCTCAAGAATCTTCGCAGTATTCTGTTCGGCGTTTGGATTGTTGCGCTCTCCGCCATAATAGTCAACGAAGTCCAGGCCTTTCTGGATATCTATTAGGAGTAAGGCACGTAGATTATCGTTCATATGTCATTGTATTGCCGTGTGGATTATATAGACGCTTAAAATTGAAAGCTTCTGCAGTTGAGCCATGTTGATCGATTGATGCTAACTTATTTTTTCCTTCTTGGAGCGTTGGAATATGCCCATCTTCTACCCACCACATAGCCATATGTGCCTTGCCAAGATCGACAAACCATTCTTTTTTGCCCTTGATAAGTTCTTTGTGCTGACTATGATAAACATATCGAAACAAGCTATCTATATCTCGCCACACAGACATGTTTATTATCAACTGATCATTATCAAATGGGTTGAAGGCTCCGGTATTTTCTGATTCATCTATCCATCTCCAGATGAATCCATCATGTGATTCTGCTATTTCATTAATCTCGTCAATTCTAGAGGTGAAGCTCTGCATAACAGGATCGTCCAGATTAACGCCCTTCATATGGGCTATGTTAATCTGTGCAAGCCGGTGAGTCGACATATAAAGCTTTGTTTCTTTGTTTAAAGGTAGTCTATAAAAATAAGCTGATCTAAATCATCTCTTGATATAGATCGGCTTATGATCTCAGTCCATATTCTGTCAGACTAAGTCGATATAGAAGGCTTTCTAATTAACGAGTATTAATCATCTGTATCAAGGATATCCTCAATTCGTTGATGCAAGTCAGCTACATGATAGTCCTGAGGTGTATCCAAGTTCTTTGCAACCTTTAAGTTTTTATAGAGCTTGATTAATGTTCCACGAGCTAAACTCGGCACTTCAGATCTGTCATCCTGATCATTCATTAGAGCCTCCATGCGTGTTACAAATGCCCTTTGAAGGTTTCTTGTATAGACATCATTGCCAGCTCGCTTTCCTCCGCTGAAGATACTCTGACTTACATTGTCAAACAATTCAAATGGACTATAAGCTTGAGCACCATTCAGCGCTTCATTTTCTGACATCCGCTCGAGTCTGTTACTATTGAATAGTAGACTTAAGGTTCTATCTTGAATACCACCTATTCGGTCGACGATGCCATTGGGCTCAAATTTTCTTGTGAGCTCATCATTTATCAACCATGTTGGCGTGTTAAATACCTGAGCGTGAAGAAATGAGATGGCTCTCTTTTGCTTATTCTTACTCTGATGTACATAAGTCGGTTCTTGTTGATCCTGTGAAGTGAAGGTTTCCATCACCCCGCCTACGTTGCCAACTACGTGCCCGATATATCTGTTGAACTGATTAGAGACTTGATTGTACAAATCCTGAATTTGATCATAGTCTTCACCTGCTTCATAAGCCCATTTTGTAATGTTAGGCAAGATTCGTTTTAGGTTCCGGATGCCATATTCACTGGCCAGCATAGAGTCATCACCTAAGTCTTCTGTTTGCGATGTGGGATCAAGTGGCAATCCTCGCTGTCTTCCAAATCGGTATAGTGCATCACCAGCGTGTTCCATGACCCATTGATTAAGCACCTTTTTCTCGATTATTCTATCACCTTCAATAGGCTCATATCCATACTTAATAGACCAATCATCATAGATTCCGATATTTGGCATAAGGCCGACATCGCCATCCTCTGGCTGAGCTACGTAATTGAACCTCGCATAATCCATAATAGATGGTGCAGTCCCCATCTTTTTAGTGAATGTTATTGAACGGAGTGAATCCACAGGATACGCCACACTCGAGCCCATATTATGTGGCAAGCCCAACGTATGACCTACTTCATGTGCGGAGACAAATCTGATGAGACGCCCCATTACTTCTTGCTTAAAATTGGCGCCACGTGCATCTTCATTAATTGCTGCGGTCTGAATAAAGAACCAGTTACGCAATAGTCTCATGACATTGTGATACCATATAATGTCAGATTCCAGAATCTCTCCAGTTCTTGGATCGTGCACATGAGGACCCATTGCATTCTGGATATCTGTAGATACGTAGCGTATGACTGAGTATCTAGTGTCCTCAGGAGACCAATCGGGGTCTTCTTCTGGAGTGGGGGCATCGAGCGCATATATCGCGTTTTTAAAGCCTATTTTTTCAAATGCTGTTTGCCAGTCATTGACGCCCTGTTTAAGATAAGGTACCCATTCTGTAGGAGTTGCTGGGTCGATATAATAGATGATTGGCTTTACTGGATCTACGAGTTCTCCGCGAGCATAAGCAGCAGGATCACTCGGCTCCATGCGCCACTTAGTGATGAATCGCTCTGTCTCTGTTCGCTGATCATCCAGACTATAGTTAGTTTGACTCACAGAGAAATAACCAACACGAGGATCAAAATACCTTGGTTCCATAGGAACATCTGGTAAGAGAATGAAAGACTGATTCATTTCCACTGATAGTGTTCCTGTTATCGGATTATCAGGAAGATCAGTGCCGCCACGATAAGTGAGGACATGTTTGATCTCTACGTTTCTAGGGAAGCTCTTCATAGAAGTGACAAAACTTCTTTTTCCATCTAATCCCTTTATACCAAAATTTTTCTTCTGTCGGTCTGAAACTGCCCCGATCATAGGAATATCTGAGGTGAACAATCCGTCAATCTCTATTACAGAACTTCCTTCTCCCTTTGCTTTAATATCGAACACCATAATAACGGGCTCGAAGTTGTTATTCTTCACAGATTTGTAGATCGGGTCCTCAAAGCTCGCTACACTGTTATAGGAAACAGATCTGAGCATAAGCTTCTCGCCCATCTTTTGCCAGCGAATCACTTGTTGTGGTCTCGACCTAACTCCAGCTCCTCCGAAGTTTAGATTTTTAACAAAACCTGCAATCCTTGAAACAATCAAGATCTCTGTCCCAAGAAGACTATCTGATATTTCAAAATAATGCTTGCCGTCAACCTCATGCGTTTTGAACAACCCATCTGTACTCACTGCATCTTCAGTGATGAGTTTTGCATACTTCTCAGCAGCCATCTCTGCCTCAGACTTAGTCGTGTCTTGAGTTGCTTCACCTGCCTCATCTTGACCAGATAAAAGAGAGAATTGTGTTGATAGAAATAATAGTAATAATAGTTTTTTCATCAGAGTTTTTTAATTATTGAATAAATGGGAATTAACATTCATTAGTTTAGAAATGTTATCAAGTTCAATTAGTTGTCTTGTATCATCTTTATAGCTCTCCCAGGCGTGTAGGGAGCATCTGCATCCTCAAGCTTTTGCTCTAGGTCGTTGATCTCATTGTTCACAAGTGATCGCAGGCGGTTAAGAATTGGCTCAAACTCCTCCCTTGCTATAGCCAGACTCTCTATATGGGTCTGTGTAGGCGTGGAGGTTGAGTATTTGCTTTCATAAACAATCCATCCAATACGGCTTGATGGCGATGGAATTTGATCAATGTCCAATCGACTTTTTACCTGATCACCTTGGAGGGATATCTTAAGTTCCTTAATAGACGATTGTATGTGGTTATAATCCTTAGTAAATCCACCTAACGGTTCTTCAATTTGTTCGATAGCCTTTTGGAGATATTTCATTTTGCTCTCAATCTCACTCACCATTCTTTCTGCACCTTCGATTGATCTTGCGAGTTCTGCAACCTCACGCTGAAACTGTACGGCTTCACCTCTGTTCTCTGCTGGTAATACTGTGTTGTTGAGCGGCTTTATGGTAAATGCCTTAGTATCCATAGCTTCTTGAACTTCGCCGTCGATGACCATAGCCATTGAGATATCATAGCTCCCTGGCTCTACAAGAGTTCCTTCGGGAGAACCAGCAAATGGATTGTAAAATGAAGACCCCGATATCGAGATGGCATCCTTTGAAGCATATCTCATATCCCAATTGAACCGCTGTATTCCCTTTCCTGGCTTCTTAAGTATCTTTCTGACCACAGTTCCATCTGAATCAGTGATTGTAAATAGTACTTGGGGCCCTAATTCATTGCCTTCAGCTAGTAGCTCTTCATATGATGGATAAGGATTGTCTTTATTGTCTTTACTATTTTTCTTAGCTTGTTCTTGACGTGTTTCCTTGCGTGTTTTGACCTTCTCTGTGAGTAAGTAGGTGATAACCGCTTCTGAGCCCAGATTATCAGCTGTATAATAACTATCACCCTGAAAGGATTTTCCTGGTAGACCTAATGGACTGCTCTCTTCAAATATCAATGCATCTCTAATTGCAAACAACCGAGCATCGTCTATATCTTGTTTTGTGGTGATGTCTCTTAATGCAGTGTAATCGTCCAATACATAAAACCCACGACCAAAGGTGCCTAATACGAGATCATTCTCTCGTTTTTGGATGGCGATGTCACGTACTGCAATTGTAGGCAGGCCTGCCTTTAGCTGCTTCCATTCAGCTCCTCCATTTGGGGAGAAAAATGCCCCAAATTCGGTGCCACAGAATATTAAATCTGGATTGACATGATCCTCTTCGATAGAATATATGCTACCTCTATCTGGAAGATTATTACTTATTAATCGCCATGTCGCACCTGAATTTTCACTCTTCATAATGTAGGGTTTGAAATCTCCATACTTATGGTGATTAAATGCGGCGTAGATTACACTTTTATTATGTTGAGAAGCATGGACGGCATTTACATAGCTACGTTCAGGCACGCCTGAAAAATTTGATATGCGATTCCAGCTCTCACCACCGTCTTGGCTTATCTGTATGAGCCCATCATCAGTGCCTACTACGAGCAGATTTTCATCAAGAGGTGATTCTGAGAAGGCCACAATAGTTCCATATGGGGAGGTAGATCCATTCTTGGCAACGGCGTCAATTCCCCAAACTCTACCCATTACATCAAGTTCGTTTCTATTGACCTGGGCAGTTAAATCATCTCCTAAAACAGCCCATGAATTTCCTCTGTCATCAGAACGGAATAACTTGTTAGCAGCGAAATAGACTCTCCCATTCTTATGATGACTTACCGCTAGTGGGGCATCCCAGTTCCATCTATAACCATTTTCTCCCTTGCGCTCTTTAGGTTGTATACCTACTTCTTCGCCACTCAACTTATCATATCTTACGAGCACACCATACTGTGATTGAGCATATACAATGTTAGGATTTTCAGGATCAACCTGAGATTCAAATCCGTCTCCACCGTGGGTGATAAACCAATCGCTATTCTGTATACCATGATTGGTATTCACTCTTGAAGGACCACCCAAGCTAAAGTTATCTTGCGTTCCACCATATATATTGTAAAATGGATAATCATTATCCACTGCCACTTTATAGAACTGTGTTATTGGGAGGTTTGCTTTGAAGTCCCAATTAGCTCCCTTGTCATATGTTTCATAGATGCCTCCATCACATCCCACAAGGAGATGATTAGTGTTGGCTGGATCTATCCATATACTATGGTTGTCAACATGCTTAAAGTCTTCGCCAACATTGTTAAATGTCTTGCCGCCATCATCAGATACTTTCATCCATGTATCCATTGCATAGATGCGGTCAGGATTTATAGGATCAGCTATGATTTCTTGATAGTAGTTGCCGCTGGTGGAGTAGGAGCCTTGCTTATGCCAACTCGCTCCACGGTCTGTAGATCGGTAGAATCCACCTTTGCCTTGAGCAGCCTCAACGATTGCATAGAGTTTTTCAGGATCAGCTGGAGAGATTGCCATGCCTATGCGACCTAAGTCAACTGATGGCAGTCCGTTGTTGATTTTAGTCCAGCTATTACCGCCATCGGTGCTTTTGTGAATGCCAGATTGTGGTCCCCCACTGATATAAGTGAACACATGTCGTCTACGTTGATGTGCAGTGGCATACATCACGTCGGGATTACGAGGATCCAGGTGAACTTCATTGATGCCTGTATGCTCATCTATGGTAAGGATGGCTTCCCAGTTCTTTCCACCGTCTGTGGTCTTATAGAGACCTCTATCGCCGCCTTCACTCCATAAGGGGCCGATGGCAGAAACATAAACGATGTCTGAATTTTCAGGATGAACGATAATGTTGCCAATATGCTCTGAGCTCTTCAGGCCTACATTTTTCCATGTCGCACCACCATCAACTGATTTATAGACTCCATCTCCATATGCGACACTGCGCTGGCCGTTATTTTCACCAGTGCCAACCCAGATTACATTTGGGTTGTGGGGATCTACAGTAACACACCCTATAGAGTACGATCCCTCGCTATCAAATATTGGTTTGAAGGTCGTTCCCCAATTATCAGTTTTCCATACTCCTCCAGATGAAGTAGCTACATAATAGGTTGAAGGCTTAGCTTCATCAGCAAGCGCTATATGTGATATTCTACCAGATGTGAGAGCAGGACCGATGCTTCTAAAGCTCAATCCATTGACGTCAAATTTTTCAAGAGCTGTTCTGTTGTCATCATCTTGAGTTTGGGCTTGCTGTGAGAAACAGATTATTAAGGTGCTGAATAGGAGTACGCGATATATCATGCTAAGTCGGATTAATATAATTAATACTTAATAACAGAATGAAGAGGCAAGTTAAGCAGAAAGTCAGATTTGCTCTATATGTCTAATTACTAAGTTATTATTGTTATCAGGCGCGACATCTTGACAAAGTTGATTAGCCGCCCAAAGACTGAACTACCCAATATTGTTAGGATAAGGATATAGTATTGGGCAGATAGGTTCAAATAAGTGTTATAGCTAATGCGATTGGCTCGTCTTAGCTTTATGCCAAACGGAGATCATGGCTAAATCTTGTAAAAAGAAATGTTGTAAAAAATTCAAGAAGAAGGGGAAGAATAATTGTAAGAGATGCCCCTTGATTTGTGTTTCATAAGCTATTGATTAAAAGCATAAATAAAAAATGGCCTCATCTTGTTGATGAAGCCATTTTTAGTTTTGTTATGATGCTTTTTTGTATCGTTTAGATTTATATTTTTCCACTTGCGTTCGCAGCTTTGCTGAAGCCACATCAAGTGCCAAATCATGCCTTGCTCCTGTCCCTTCGACAAAAACATCTTTGCCTTTTAATCGTGCTTGTAGTTTTACCTTTTTGTAGGGATGTTTTTTACCCCTAAAAAAAACCCTAATTGATTCGACAAAAGGATAGTTAGTGAAATACTTTTGGAGAGATTGTCGAGCATATTTCTCAAAGTAATTAGTTCCATCAATAGACCCTTTCTCAACTTTTATATCCATTCGGAGATATTTTAGGTTAGTGAATAAAATTTCAAAGAATGTACACCATCACGATATCCGATATCGCTAATGCTCTGTCAATATAACATATATTTTGCGAATATGACGTATTGCGGATGCGTTTATATAATTGTTGCAGTCGATTTGTAGATTAGTTGGGGCGTAGCAGTAAGTAGTATACTAACAAAGCTAGATGGTTTGCACTTTGAACGTCTATTGGCGTATTATCTAATCTGATTTTAGTATAGCCATCGTCTCCCATGTTATCTTAAAAACTCGTGGTATGTGATCATTACGAATCAGAACTATGCTGCCTTCATGAGCAAATGAAAATATGATTAGTCATATGAATACCTCATAGAGGCAGTCGCCATTTAGCATGACCTCATCTAAGTGAATAGTGGTTATCTTAGACTCATGGCTTATGACGAGTATCTGGCAGAACGCATAGATCATATCCTGATCGATAAGAAAGTGGAATTCCTATCAAAGAAAATGATGGGCGGTCTGTGTTATATGTTGGATGGCAAGATGCTATGTGGAATCGTTAAGACTCAACTCATGGCTAGGATAGGGCCTGAAGGGTATGAAGAAGCACTGAGGCTAGACGGCGTCAACATCATGAACTTTACTGGTCGCTCCATGAAAGGATATGTGTTTGTAGATGTGGATGCAATAGACACTGATGAGCAGCTTGAATATTGGCTCGCTAAATGCCTGATCTTCAATCCGCTTGCCAAGAGTAGCAAAAGGCGCAAGAAATCCTAATGTGATGCTAACAAAATTAGGTATGTAGCTACTAATTAATGCAGTGAGATTCCAAAATATGATTAGACTTCAGAGGGTAGAGCGAAATTACATTTGCAGTAGAAATACTGAGAATGAAGAGATTGAATTGCCTTTTACTACTCGCACTTATAAGCATTATATGTTCTTGTAGTGATGATGACCCAATTATAACAGGCAATCCGGTTTCTGCTCCAGGAATTTACCAATTTACAAGAGACGGTAGCTCGACAGTATCATTTACAGGACAGACACAGCGAATACTGATGGCGACAGAGCTCATCGGTGCAATGAAAGATCCTAATCAAACCGTAGTCTCATTATTGGAGATGTATAACAATGAAAGTGTGACTGGTGATGATGTCAGCCCTTTTAGTACTGAAGACTTAAACAGCTCAACCAGGAGTATTAGAAGTAAAGTGGCTGCATCTACCGATTTCTTTTCAAGTAATACTGTAGAAAGTGTGCAGAGAAAGCAGGATTTTGAAGATCTCATTGTAGCTCAAGTCAATGAGGTCTACCCAAATTGGAATGAGTTGGCTTCTCCAGGCGTTCCAGGCCAAATAGCTGATGGATCATCTGTGAGATACGTCAATGGTGGTGGATTAGAATATGACCAAGCTGTGACTAAAGGATTGATTGGGGCACTGATGGCAGATCAAATGGTCAATAATTACTTAAGCCCTGATTTTCTTGATGCAGGATCCAATCGATTAAATAATGACAACGAGGTCGCTAGGAACGATAGAGAAACCGCTACACAAATGGAACACTTCTGGGATGAGGCTTATGGCTATGTTTATGGAACATCTCAAGATATAACTAATCCGACACCTACTGTAGGTGATGATGATGCATTCTTAAACAAGTACTTAGGTAGAGTAGAGGGCGATGCTGATTTTGAGGGCATTGCCGATGATGTATTTGAAGCTATAACTCTGGGTAGAGCCGCTATCTCTGCCAAAAACTATGAAGTGAGAGATGAGCAATCTGCAGAATTAAGACGATTGATTTCTACCGTAATTGCTGTTAGAGCCGTCTACTATCTACAACAAGGCAAGTTTCAATTGCCCACAGACAACGCCAACTTCGGTCCAACTTTCCACGATTTGTCTGAAGGATATGGTTTTGTATACAGTCTGAGATTCACAAGGAATCCCATTACTGGAGCTTCTTACTTTACAGCAGACGAAGTAGACGGATTCATTGATCGGTTAACTGCGGGCAATGGATTTTGGGATATTACTCCGGCAACCTTGGATGAAATGTCTGAGGAGATCGCATCAAGATTTGACTTTACCGTCGATATGGCTGCACAAGTAGATTAAAATGAATAGACTGCATAAACTTATACTATGTCTTACGATTGCTGTATTGAGCTATAGCTCATGTGGCGATAGTGATTCTGGACCTATCGGCCCCACACCGATGAGTATGGATATCTCATTCGAAAGAAGAGCTTTACTTACCAATATGGCTGACAACATGATCATTCCAGCGTTGGACAACTATAGTACTTCTTTGCAGATGCTTCGGTCAAGTAAGGATGTCTTTATCACTGATCCATCTGAAGCCGATCTCAATGCCCTTAGAACGGCTTGGCTTGATGCATATCAGTCTTGGCAGTCGGTTTCAATTTTTGATATAGGCAGAGCCGAGGCGATTGGATTGCGCAACTTCAGCAACATTTTTCCCACTGACGTAGATGCCATAGAATCTAATATAAGCTCAGGCAGTTACAATTTAGAGCTGCCTTCTAATTTCGATTCTCAAGGGTTCCCTGCGTTAGACTATCTGTTGTTTGGCACATCAGGAGCTGATGCAGGGATCGTAGAAGTGTTAGGTGATCCGGCGTATTCGCAGTACTTGAGCGATATTGTTGATAGACTTGATGACCTCACAACCGAGGTGCTCAATGATTGGAATACAGGGTTCAGAGAGTCATTTATTGATAACAACGGATCATCAGCGACTGCGTCGACTGATAAAATTGTCAACGATTTCATATTCTACTACGAGCGTTTTTTGCGGGCAGGTAAAATTGGAATTCCAGCGGGCGTCTTTTCTAATTCACCCATCAGCACTAATGTCGAGGCCCCATTTTCGAGAATCTATAGCAAGCAATTGTTTTTAGCAGGCTTTCGAGCCACGAGAGATTTCTTTTCGGGTAGATCATTTAATGGCTCGGTTAACGGTATAGGATTAGATGATTATCTAGATGAGGTCGCAACTGATAATAACACGATATCTGTTGCCTCTGAGATTATGAATCAGTGGGCCACTGCCCAATCCGAAATAGATGAGCTCATGGATGATTTCGGCGCACAGATAGAGCAAGATAATAACAGCTTGCTCATGGCTTATGATGAACTGCAGAAAGCCGTGGTGCTACTTAAAGTAGACATGTTACAAGCCCTGAATATTCAGGTAGACTTTGTAGATGCGGACGGTGATTAACTCACTACGCACATATATACATCAGGATACTAAGGCCGCACCATTAGCGGTCTTTCGTGTTTTATTTGGTGCGGTTATGTTGATTAGCGCCATTCGTTTCTGGCATAATGGGTGGATTGAGAAATTATATCTCGATCCAACGTTTCATTTTCATTATTTAGGCTTCGAATTTATTTCTGTTCCAGGGCAATGGACCTATGCATTGTTCGGATTATTGGCGATATGTTCTATTCTGATATTGATTGGTTATCAGTATCGATTAAGCATCATCTTGTTCTTCCTCATATTCACCTATTTGGAGTTGATGGAAAAGACGACTTACCTTAACCATTATTACTTTGTCTCCGTGCTAAGCTTTCTGATGATCTGGCTGCCGATGAATAGTATGTTTTCGGTGGAGGCACATATCAATGGAGGTGATATCACATCTGTGCCTCGGTGGACTATTCTGTCAATACAGTTGTTTATCTCATTGGTCTATATCTATGCGGGCTTAGCTAAATTAAATCACGATTGGCTGATCAAGGCAATGCCATTAACGCTATGGCTACCCACTTATCAGGATATACCAATTCTCGGCGGTTTGTTTCAATATAAATGGAGTCACTATGCCTTTAGTTGGGGTGGGGTTGTATACGATCTCTGTGTACCCTTCTTATTGATTTGGACTAAGACCAGAATCCTTGCGTTTAGTGCCGTGTTGTTATTTCATCTAATCACTTCACTATTGTTTCCTATAGGCATGTTTCCATATCTGATGATTGCAGCTGTATTCATCTTCTTTAGTGGCGACTTTCACGAACGGGTGATAAGCAGAGCTCAAAGACTTCTGACTTCAGTTGGTGGATGGAATCTGTCAAATCATTCGAATCGAACTGTATCAACTCTTCCACGACTTAACCTATGGATTGTGACCGCCCTTCTTGGCTTGCAGATTCTGATCCCATTACGAGGGTTTGCTTATCCAGGTAATATCTTCTGGACCGAGCAGGGTTATCGATTTTCGTGGAGAGTGATGCTTATGGAAAAAACTGGCTATGCCAATTTCAAGGTAGTAGATGGGCAGTCGGGTCAGTTCTTTTATGTTCAGAATGATGATTTTCTCACTGCCTTTCAGGAGAAAGAAATGAGCACGCAACCGGACTTTATCATAGAATATGCACATCTGCTCGAAGCCCATTTCGCAAATCAAGGACATCAGAATATTGAAATCTATGTAGAGAGCTATGCATCGCTTAATGGTCGCAGAAGTCAAACATTTATTGACCCAGATGTCGACCTCACTAAATTGAAGAACAGCTTATATCATAAGAGATATATAATACCGATAGAAGATGACTAGGATAGGAGCAGTGGTCATAATAATGATGCTAGTGTTAAGATGTCTTGGACAAGAGACTATCGTTATTACTGTCATGGACTCAGTGAGCAATGAGCGGGTGCTCACCTATGATCTCTACAACAATGATGATCAAATCATATTGTCATCTGATGCTAGTGGGCAGGTTGCTGTCACCCTTGGTGATGCTCAACTAAAAAACTTCACCCTATTCTCAGAGAACTTTGAGATTGTCAACTTCGTCGTGGATCAGTCTTCTGAATCATCAATAGTCGTCAATACTTCCAGGCTTAGCGTTGAGCTTTCTACCATAGAAATATCAGCCCGAAGAGATGAGCTCTTTAGCTTAAAGCAACTTAAGGATGTCGAAGGGACTTCAATATTCGCTGGCAAAAAGACAGAGGTCATCCTGCTCAGTAAGATCAAAGGCAATTTAGCAACTAATAACGCTCGTGAGATCTATGCGCAGATTGCAGGACTCAACATATATGAGGGAGATAATGGAGGTATTCAGCTTGGCATAGGAGGGCGCGGACTTGATCCTAATCGTACTGCCAACTTCAATACTCGGCAGAATGGATATGACATCAGTGCCGATGTGTTGGGCTATCCAGAGAGTTACTACACACCGCCATCAGAGTCAATAGAAGAGATTCAAGTGGTGCGTGGAGCAAGTTCTCTGCAGTATGGAACACAGTTTGGCGGATTGATCAACTTCAAAATTAAAGACATAGCAGATCAAGAAGGATTCTCGCTAAATACTCGCCAAAGTGTCGGCTCATTTGGACTGTTGAATTCCTATAATCAAGTTGGATATAAACATAACGGACTTAGAGTAAATGTCGGAACCAACTATAAATCAGGAGATGCATATCGGGACAATTCAGAATTTGAATCCATCGATCTGTTTACCACCCTCAAGTATGACATCAGTAATAAAACGAGCTTGGCAGGAGAGCTTACTTATTTCAATTATTTGTCCCAGCAGGCTGGGGGGCTCACAGATGATCAGTTTCTGAATAACCCCAGACGGAGCACCCGAGAGCGCAATTGGTTTGGTGTCGACTATCTCCTATATAACCTCCGGATTGATCATAGGATTGACCACAGCGCTACACTGAGCCTGAGTGTATTTGGATTGAGAGCATCCCGCTCGGCAGTAGGGTTTAGGGGTAATCCTATCAACCTCAATGAGAACCCTATCACAGGGATTGATGAGCAGGATGTCACTGGCAATTTCATTAGCCCTCGAGACTTGATCATCGATGAATTCAACAATTGGGGACTTGAAGCCAAATACCTGAAGCGTTATCGATTGTTGAATAAGAATGCCGTATTCTTGGTAGGTAGCAAAATCTATCAATCCAACAATAACTCGTTGCAAGGCCCCGGCACAACTGGAGTAGATGCAGACTTCAGTTTGGCAACGGATCAATTTCCTGACTATCCTAATCAATCCAGCTTTGACTTGCCTAACAGAAATTATGCGCTATTCGCTGAGCACATCATCTACCTTGATTCAGATGTGTCCATCATTCCAGGTGTTAGGATGGAGCATATTAATACTGCCACAGCAGGTACATTTAATCAAATAGTTTTTGACAATGCTGGTAATCCATTGCTCAACCAAATACTAGAAGATAACCGCACAGTGTGGCGGACATTTGCCTTGTTCGGCATTGGACTGAACTATAAGAAATTGAAGAATACAACGCTATATGCTAATATCTCCCAGAACTATCGGTCGGTTACATTCAGTGATATAAGAGTGGTCAATCCGACATTTATTGTTGATGCAGACTTGAGTGATGAGCGAGGATTTACGGCAGATGTAGGCCTGAGAGGTCAGTTGAAGAAGAGCGTTTCATTTGACATTGGTGTATATACCATACAATACCAAGATAGGATCGGGGTAATCCTTGATGACCGAGCGAATAGACTGCGTACCAACATCGGTAATGCATCGATTGTAGGATTAGAGTCATTTGCAGATGTCAATATCTCTAGCCTATTGAGTAATCAGCCTAAGGATTATTCACTCAAGTGGTTTGTCAATGCTGCCTTTACACACTCCCGCTATACATCTTCAGATGAGAACAATGTAGTTGGCAAGCGTGTTGAGTTTGTTCCACAAGTCAACCTGAAGACAGGTATCAACTTCAAGACTAGACAGTTTAGCGCATCGTTACAGTACACCCATCTCTCTGAGCAATATACGGATGCACAGAACTCTGAATCTGCCTTCGGGGGAGATTCTCGCAGTGGCATCATCGGTACAATTCCAGCCTATTCAATCGTAGATTTTAATGTCACTCAGCGCTTTGGCTCATTTGAAATTTCTGCGGGCATCAATAATCTATTGAATGAAGCTTATTTTACCCGTAGAGCAACCGGCTATCCTGGGCCTGGGATTATCCCGTCAGATGGACGATCATTTTATGTGTCGCTAGGATATGAGTTCAGGTAGGGTGACATGAACTAAGTATCATTGATCTGTTGTGAGAATCATACATAATTAAGTTCATCTTGTTAATACCCACGCCAAATACATTATTGCTTATATTTTTTTGAGATCTATTGATAGTAGTCTATTTTTTGGCTGTTTGCACAAATGGAACATTTTAATTCAATGTTTTTAACAAATAACCGTAGGCAGTTTTTTTGTTTCTTTTCCTTCAAATAAATTTGATTACTAATTATCGAGGTCATTTTATCATTAAGTTTCAATTCCGATTCTCTCAAATAAGATTAATTATGGATTTTGCTAAGGTGTCAACAAAAATTACAGATGGAGCTTCTTATATCGAGTCGCTTCGGGGCAGAGATTTGAAGATTTATCTCTTTGGAGAGTTGATAGACAATTATGTGGATCACCCTATGATTCGCCCATCTATCAATGCGATTGCTGAAACCTATGAGTTGGCCGTGAATGCACCTGAGTTGGCATCCGTCATCTCTCCTTTCACAGGAGAGCCAGTAAGTAGATTTCTGAATGTCTGTACGGACGCCAAACAATTGGTTCTACAGAATAAGATGCAACGTAAACTAGGGCAGATTACGGGTACATGCTTCCAACGGTGTGTCGGGATGGATGCATTCAATTCGCTGTATTCTGTCACCTTTGAAATTGATGAAAAATACGGAACGATCTATCATGCTCGATTAAAGAAGTTTCTAACCCTCATGCATCAATTCAATTATGTGGTCGGAGGTGCTATGACAGATGTAAAAGGAGATAGAAGCCTTCCGCCTCATCAACAAGAGGACCCTGATATGTTCGTACATATCACAAGGCGCACGAATGACGGAGTTTATATCAGCGGTGCAAAGGCCCACCAAACGGGGTGTATCAATTCGCATTGGATGATTGTTATGCCTACGATGCGTTTAGGCGAAGGCGATAAAGACTATGCGGTTACAGGAGCTGTGCCAGTCGATGCCAGAGGGATTACCTATATCTATGGCCGCCAATCTTGTGATACCCGCAGTATGGAAGGCGGAAGTATTGATGTGGGGAATGCGAATTATGGTGGACAGGAGGCTATGGTCATTTTTGATCATGTTTTTATTC
>CAZAXY010000034.1:0-29175 GCA_964489125.1 uncultured Saprospiraceae bacterium | reverse complement strand
ATGGATACGATGATGATGGATATGGATACGATGACGATGGGTATGGATACGATGAGTATGGGTATGGATACGATGACGATGGATATGGATACGATGACGATGGATATGGATACGATGACGATGGATACTTCCATGACCGCTAGCGTGGCGGGAGGTCAATTATCTATTGCGGCTGATAGTTCAGTGGTTATAAATACCTGTTCCGGGGATCAATTATCAGATCTATTGGAGCTAGATTTAAATGGAGAGCTTGGAGATAGTTCACTCTGGTTGATAACTGATGTGACAGGTCTCATATTAGATCTACCAGTTGCGCCTCCGTTTGAGTTGGATACCTTGGTTTTTGACACATGTCTTATATGGAACTTGAGTTTTAATGGGCAAGTGAGTGGAGTTGAAATTGACTCTTTAGTATCTGATATACAAGGAGATTTTGATCTATCCAATGCTGTAACTGCAATTAAGACAGTTGTTGATGGAGGAAGCATTTTGGGAGGTCCTTTCTCATTTTGTGTTGATGATGGCTTGACCGACTTAGTACCTGATCTCATGTTGTCCGACAACAGAGGAGATCTAAGTCAATGGATAATAACAGATACTGCAATGAATATCGTCGCCTTACCTGAGGAGATAACAACTTTTGACTTTGACATATTTGCCCCGGGAGAATATCAAGTATTTAACCTGAGTGCTGAAGACGGCCTAATTGGATTTGAAGACGGCAATAATCTAAATGATCTTTCAGGATGTTTTGATATTTCAAATAGCGTAGCGGTATCAAGTCAGAACTCTGGCGAGGTTTGCGATACAATTGTTGTAACCAGCAATGGCGGTGTAATTGGATTGATTGGCAACACTGATGTGTCAGTCTGTGTTGGAGATGGAATCCCTAATGAAATCGACTTTACATTGACAGACAATTTAGGGATGAGTAGCGTCTGGATTATCACTGATGTTGAAAATAATATTACTCAGTTGCCAGGTGATCCTCCTTTTGATTTTGAAGAATTAGGAAATAGTGATACTCGAGTATGGCACCTTAGTTCCAATGGAGGCATATCTGGTTTAGGTATCGGCCGGCCTCTAAGTGGATTAAATGGAGATTTAGATCTTTCTAATCCAATTGACATAAATCATTTGGCTGTAGAAGGTGGAACCATTGCAGGCGTAGGATTTAATTTCTGCGTTGATGGTACTCCAGATATTATTCCGGAACTTGTGATCTCTGATACAGTAGGTCCTAATATCCAATTGTTTATTAACGATTTGAATGGATTTATTGTAGCAACACCTGATGACATAAGCGATGTGAATTTCGATGAGTTACCTCCAGGAGATTATTTTGTTAATGTGATTTCCTACATTGATACAAGTACACGAGTACGTATTGGAGAAAACCGAGTGAATTTTGATGGATGTTTTGACCTATCTAATGCTATTTCAGTCGAAAGAGATAGTCCTGATGGAGGAACTTTAATAGGAGATGATATGGCATTCTGCATAGATGGAGAGAGTGATTTTCCTGTAGGGATATCAGTGAGTGAATCAAGCGGACCAAATGACGCTTGGATCATAACTGATGAACAAGGCAATATAATTGATTTGCCTGTTGATATTGATTCGGTTGATTTTGAGATCTTAGGAGTAGGAACTTGCTTTATCTATAATGTAAGTTTTGAGGATGGCATAATGGGATTAGAACGGACATCTTCAATATCTAATCTGATGGGATGCTATGATTTAAGTGATTCAATAGTGGTCTCCAAGAATATTGTAGTGGGCGGTGAAATCACCGGGGGACCATTTGAGTTTTGCGTAGACAACAACCCCGATTTTGTTTTTGACGTCTCTCGATCAAGTAATTTTGGTGATAGTACTCAATGGATAATTACTGATGCTGACTCAATTATTGTTGCAATTATTGAGGATGTCACGACTTTTGATTTTAATACGGACACTTCACAGAATTTAATTTTTAGCGTGACTTATAGTGCGCCAACAACAATGATTGGTGTCGGGACGAGAATAGATATGTTAGAAGGATGTGTTGATATTTCGAATGCAATTACAGTCAACAAGCGCTCAACAGGAGAAGGCTGTAATGATGTTGAAGGCATAGCAATACTGAATGAGATAAATGAGAGTTTTATCGAAATTAGAAATGTCGGTGAAGGGCCTATTGATATTTCTAATTTCTGGCTAGGCCAATCCCCAGTATATGAGCGCATCGGAGATTTGGCCTTTGACTGTACTGATGACTTTGTTATCGAATCAGGTGAGCTTATAAGTATAGAAATGGATGAAATAGAAATCGACGGTATCGATGGCGAACTTGCGTTGTTCACAGTTGATTCTTTTCAGTCTTCTAATGCAATTATTGATTATGTAGAGTGGGGGTCTATCAACCATGCGACATCTAATGTTGCAATCGAAGCAGACATTTGGTCAGATAATACAGTTGCTGAAAGCTTCGTAGGAGATGTTAGCTTGTCCTATGACGGTTCTGGCGATCTTGGAACCGATTGGTTTGTGAATTCACCTTCATCCTGTGTAGATAATGTTGAAACATCTGTGCTGCCAGAATGGGAGATTCTTGGTAATCCAGCAATGCAGTTCATTATGGTTGAGATAAATGAAGTTTCTCAGCTAAGTATGGCTGAGATGGAAATACATAGTATTCATGGAGATTTCATAAAAAGCTACAGTCAATCATTGACTAAGAATAATAATCGTATACAAATCGATGTATCGGATCTTCCGAGCGGCATGTACCTTTTAGTAATGAGAGGACAGACCATTAAGCAAATCGAGCGATTTATTAAACAGTAAATGCCTATAAAGACTTAATGATATAAATAGTAGCGTACAGTTTGTACGTTGCTATTTTTATTTGAATCATATCATTTAGAATTTATTGCAGATATGAAGACAATTATTAATACAGTTGCTGTCAATCTCGATGATTCTTTGAAGTTCTATAGCGCCTTAGGTTTTGAGCATAAGTTGGTAGATGATGGGGCATATGTTTTTGACCGCTCTGTTGTTATTCATCTGAATAGCCAGTCCTCACAAAGGCTTGGTTTGTCTTTAATTCAATCCGATTGGTCATCAGAGTTGGCAGCTTTACAAGAATATTCAAATCCCATTGACATCGGAGAACATTACTTGATAAGTGATACTTCTGGAATTCATATCAGACTATTGCAGAGTCATTCTGAGTTGCCGCATTCTGCTACCAATTCTATTCTTGGGAATTACTCAGGTATAAGCATCGAGGTAATTGAATTTAATAGGTGTAAGCTGATTTGGGAAGCATTAGGTTATCAACAGAGTGCCGGAGATGCAAGCAAAGGTTGGATCGTATTATCTAAAGAAGACAATTTAGATGTAAGTTTAATCAAGGCAGGGTCGTGCCCACATATCTTTACTAATCCAGGGCTTAATTATTTCAACGGTAAGAGAAACCTTGAAGTAATTGAGAATATCAGAGATTCTGCAGTCAAGATCGCTGAAGAAATTTCCGCTTTTAGCAAGATCGGTGAAGTTGACAATGTGGTCCTTCAAGATCCCGCTGGACTTACTTTCTTTTTATTCAGTGACTGAGCCTTTGGGAAAATGCAAAAAAAAAGCTGCTTAAGAGGCAGCTTTTACTATTTGTTCGAATGTCTGTGGATGATTCATCGCCATATCGGCTAATACCTTCCTGTTTAATTCGATTTTATTTTCAGCGAGACCGTGCATCAACTTAGAGTAAGTCGTACCATGCAATCTTGCGCCGGCATTGATTCTCTGTATCCACAGAGCTCTGAATTCTCTCTTCTTTGCCTTTCTATCTCTGTAAGAATATTGTAGCCCTTTTTCTACAGCGTTCTTGGCAACTGTATATACTTTACTACGTGCGCCAAAGTAACCTTTAGCTTGCTTAAGTATTTTCTTCCTTCGTGCCCTTGAGGCAACTGCATTTACTGACCGTGGCATTTCTTCTACTTTTTTAGTTAATACCTAATAGAGCTTTAATGCGCTTTTCGTCTGCCTTGCTGACTAGAGCACTGTCTCTTAAATTCAATTTAGCTTTCTTTGTTTTTTTCCTCAATAAGTGCGATGTTCCAGCTTGGAACCTCTTGACCTTTCCAGATCCGGTAAGCTTGAATCTCTTTTTAGCACTTGAGTGAGTTTTTACTTTAGGCATAACTACTTTCTTAAAATGGAGCGCAAAGGTATTAATTATCATACCACTTGAGCAAGTATATTTGTAAAAGAATCTAATATGAGTTATAGTCAATGAGGATAATGGAAGATAATACTGCACATCCAGTACTCCGAAAAATAATTGATGGAGATTTTCATAGCTTCTTTTTGATAGCAGGCCCATGTGTTGTCGAAAACAAGGAGGTGTGCAAGTCTGTTGCTGCTGAATGCAAAAATATAGCTGCAACTCTTAATATTCCCTACGTTTTCAAGTCTTCATATATTAAAGCCAATAGAACTAGGAGAGATTCTTTCAGATCGATAGGAATAGATAAGGCGCTCACGATTCTTAGTGAAATAAAGAAAGAGATCGATGTTCCGATTACGACAGATGTTCATGAAGTATCTGATATAGACCTAGTCAAAGATGTTGTCGACCTTATACAGATTCCGGCCTTCCTCAGCAGGCAATCTTCATTGATTGAAGCTGCAGCAGCAACAGGTTTAGCAGTAAACATTAAGAAGGGGCAATTCATGAGTGCCTCGAGTATGGCTCATGCAGTCGATAAAGCCAGAGGTGGTGATCAACATCCCGTAATGATAACGGAGCGTGGCAATTCCTTTGGCTACAGCGACCTTATCGTTGACATGTCTAATATTGCAGAAATGATCTCTTATTGCAATCATGTTGTTATGGATTGCACTCATGCTACACAACGACCCAATCAAAAATCTGGAGTGACATCAGGAAATCCAAGAGACTCAGAGGTATTGGCTCGTGCTGCACTCAGTGTTGGGGCAAGAGGCCTGTTTATTGAGACGCACCCCAGTCCTCAGCATGCACTTTCCGATGGAAGTAATATGATAGCGTTGTCAGAGATGCATGGACTTATAAGTCGATTACATCTGTTTTCATCAGCTATAAATCAGCTGTGATGAAACAACAAGTTGATATCAGAATAAACCCTTCTCATCTTGACGATGAGGACTTTATACGCCGTATTTGTGCCCGGGAGCTAAACTTGACGATCGGAGATATCAAAGAATTTAAGATCGTTAAACGATCTATCGATAGCAGAGGTCGGCGACCAAAGTATGTGTTGAGGATAATTGTAGGAACGGATGCCAATTCAATAGAAGACGAGACTCCTCCTACCTCTTATGGATTACAAAATCCAACACATACCGTTATAATCATTGGTGCTGGCCCTGCAGGTTACTTCGCTGCCCTCAGGTGTATCGAACTCGGTCTTAAACCCATTATCTATGATCGTGGAAAGGATGTACGCGAGCGTAGGAGGGATCTACGGGCTATTCAACAGTTAGATGAAGTTAATCCAGACTCCAATTATTGTTTTGGGGAGGGTGGTGCTGGCACATACTCGGATGGCAAGCTCTATACCAGGGCCAATAAGCGCGGCAATATTTCCAAGGTCCTTCAGATACTAGTTGATCATGGAGCTATGGCGGATATATTGATTGATGCACACCCACATATTGGATCTAACAAGCTACCTAATATCATATCAGCTATACGCAAGACTATTATTAATGCTGGAGGAGAGGTTCATTTTAATCAACGAATTGAAGATTTTGAAGTTCGCCATAACAACATTGTCGCATGTGTCAATCAACACGGTCATCGGATAACTGGTGACGCATATATCTTAGCAACAGGTCACTCTGCACGAGATATATATGAACTATGTGATAGGAGGGGAGTTCGCATAGAGTTCAAGCCTTATGCCATAGGAGTTAGAATTGAGCATCCACAGCCATTGATCGACGAGATACAATATAATCAGCGTCGACGTGAGGATAACCTGCCTGCCGCTAGTTATAAACTCGTTTGCCAAGTGGGAGGAAAGGGTGTGTTCTCATTTTGTATGTGCCCTGGTGGGTTGATTGTTCCTGCGGCTACAGCTCCAAAGGAACTCGTAGTAAATGGGATGTCATTATCTAAGCGTGACTCTCCATTTGCCAATTCGGGAACAGTAGTAAGTCTCGACGAAAATCCATTTGTCGGCGACGTCTTTGGAGGCATGCGATATCAACGAGAATTAGAACAGAAGATGTTTAACCATGGTGACGGAAGTCAGAAAGCGCCGGCTCAGCGATTAACAGATTTTGCTGAAGGCAAGATCAGCACCTCCTTAGGTGATTCGTCGTATATACCAGGCATTTATTCTGCACCAATGCACGAATTGCTTCCCGATTGGATCTACGATAGCCTGAGTCGTGCTGTGCGAGTCTTTGGTGATAAAATGAAAGGCTATTATACATCAGAAGCACATGTTATTGGTTTAGAAAGTCGAACCAGTGCTCCTATACGCATAGTCAGAGATGCAGCTAAATTACATAGCCCAACTATTGTCAATCTTTTCCCATGTGGCGAAGGGGCAGGATATGCAGGAGGAATCTTATCAGCAGCCTTAGATGGCCAACGTGTTAGTGCCAAAGTTGCCGAAAGTCTCGGCATAGTGATTAGTGAGTAATCCTGAATATTTGTTATACCTTGCCCACCGATGAAAAACTATTACGATCTTCTCGCAAGGATTTTTGTCTCCTTCATCTTTCTATACCAAGCTTACGATTCAATAGTCTTTTTTAAGTCCACCAAGGAGACTATGACCGAATATGGTATCACATGGCAACAGGACATCCTGCTATCAGGCGTAATATTTCTCTTGATCGTAGGAAGTATACTAATTCTCATAGGCTATTACGCAAGTATTGGGGCATTTCTCATCTTGCTATACTGGATTCCTTATACCATTGTTATTCATTCTTTTTGGAATGAGCCAGTAGATTTTAGAATGGAATCTTCCATGAATTTTATGCAAAATATTGGACTCATAGCGGCTCTATTGCTTCTGATGAGTCATGGTGCTCGAGACTTTAGTGTTAGAAGGGTATTACACGTTCTTAAATTACCTGAAGAATGATAAAAGTCGTACATGGAGAGTATAAGCCAGTGGATATTCTGGCTATCGGTGTTCACCCAGATGATATAGAATTGTCATGTGCAGGCACTCTCCTTAATCAAATAGCTAAAGGTCAGTCTGTTGGGATTGCAGATTTGACTCAAGGAGAATTAGGCAGTCGAGGGAGTGCGGCAACCCGACTTATAGAATCCAAGAAATCTGCAGAAATATTAGGGATAGATTTTAGAGTCAATCTTTTAATGAGAGATGGATTCTTCTCAATTGATGAGAGGCATATCTTGCGGATTGTAGAGTTAATCCGCTGCACCAAACCAACCATCATCTTGGCCAATGCTGTTGATGACAGACATCCTGATCATGGTCGAGCCTCCGAGCTAGTGCGACAAGCGTTTTTCTATTCTGGCTTGCGTAGGATAGAAATATCAGATACAGTAGCTTATAGAGCCAAAGCACTCTACTACTATATACAGGACAAGCAGTTAGAGCCAGACTTCTGTGTTGATGTTACGCCATACGTCAGAACTAAGATGGAATCCATAGCCGCCTTTTCAACTCAGTTTAATGTGGATGAAAAAGAAGCTATACAGACCCCAATCTCTTCAGGTAAATTCACTGACTTTATCAAATCGAAGATGCAGGTATTTGGAAGATCAATTGGCGTAGACTTTGCCGAAGGATTTAATACCCAACGTACTATGGGTGTAGATGATATAATGAACCTGTTATAAGAATTGACTTACTTCATGAAGGAATATGGAAATGTTCCTGGGTATCGCTCATAAAACCCACTCAAGGTTATCTCGCCCGATTCGGATTTGAGAATATTCATGAACTGCTGGGCGCTTTCGATACTTGTACCATTCACTTGCTCTACGATGAATCCAGGTTCCATGTTAGTATCAGCAATCTTACTGCCACGAGAGATGCTTATAACCATGATTCCTGAGGTTTGTACACGTTTCTTTTCAATCGAATTTAAATCCCTGATTTCGATTCCAATATCTCTGAGTTCTTTATCTGATCTGACTGATATATAGTCCGTAGTATTAAGGTGATTCCTCAAGGTGATCGGGAAGTTCATAATCTTGCCCCTGCGATATACCTCTACTTGCAGTTGATCTCCAGGGCGATATCGATTGATTTGCTCATAAAACTCCGAAGAGTTGTCTATGGTCACATTATCTATTGATAAGATGATATCTGTTTTAATTAGATTAGACTCTGCTGCGGCACTATTCAGATTGACTGATGCTATCTGTACTCCTTGGATGATATCCATGTCATACTTGTCAGCTATTTGCGCATCCACGTCAGTCACAGTAATGCCGAGGTTGCCTCGCTGCACAGAACCAAATTGCCTCAAGTCTATAATTACCTTACGCGCAAGATTTGATGGTATTGCAAAGGACAAACCCTCGTAGTTGCCTGAAGACGATATAATAGCTGTGCATATACCTACAAGTAATCCATCTGTATTAACTAATGCACCACCACTGCTACCAGGATTAATAACAGCATCAGACTGGATAAATGACTCGATATCATTCTTGCTCAGCGCATCTATGCTGCGAGCCTTTGCACTCACGATTCCTGCAGTGACCGTAGACTGTAGACCAAATGGATTGCCCACGGCGAGTATCCATTCTCCTACCATAAGTGAGTCTGAGTTAGCAAAGACTAATGATGGAAGGTTAGAAGATTCAATCTTGAGTAGAGCTAGGTCAGTAGACTCATCTGTGCCGATTACTTCAGCGACAAACTCTCTTTTATCTTGTAGAGTGATTTCTATGAAGTCAGCATCTCTTATGACATGATAGTTAGTAACGATATATCCATCATCACTAATGATGACACCTGATCCTTTCTCCCTTGTATATCCTTCCGAAAATACCGATCCTTTGACTTTGTTATAGGCGATGATGTACACAACAGAATTAATGCTCTTCTCAGCTGCACGGATAAAATTATCTGGTGCATATCTCAAGCGACTAACGAAATTGTGAGAAACCTTTACATAGTCTGCATTGAAGGAGTCTTCCTCAATAATTTCTGTGGGAGCTAGCTTGTAATGGTATATTCCTAGTGATATGGTACATATCACTACGGTTATTAATATATTGTAGACAAGATGTTGAATTTTCATCGTGATCTTATGGTGTCATTGATCACAGATTGAACGATGTTTATTTGTTCTTCCGTATATATGTATAAGAAGTTGTGGAAGATTATCCCCCTGTTTCGGCACGTAATTTTTTGATGCAGTCATTCCAATAGAGCGTTTGCTCATCTACTTCATCTTCATCACAGAAATCACTTACCTCAAGAATAGTTTCATTAGTTACATCACTTTTATACATTCTATATTCAAGATATTCTCCGGGCTCGCAATCCTCCCACTCGAATCTTATACGTTCTTCTTCAATATCATCGATCATTTCTGCAATCTCCTCAGATCCATCCCAGTCGTACGTAAAAACGTCTTCTTGTATATCGACACCATCACAGAACCATCTCACTAAACATTCTGGTGTGGTAATAAATCGATAAAGGATAGCTGGAGACGCTCTGAATAAAAATTCTAAGTCAATTTTAGTACGTTTCATGCGCTATAGTCAGTGTTGATGTTATATCAAAGTGCGGCAATTAAGAATAATTATCTCAAATAATCAAAATTCATTGACTATTTTTTATTGGTCGTATAAATGAGCACTCGCCTAAGCTTGTCAGCATGGTTTGTGATTATAATTTATATTTGTTCACTATTCTTTCACAATTACTTAACAAGGTCTGCATATGAGGCAGTTGAAGATTACCAAATCGATCACCAATAGAGAGAGTCAATCATTAGAAAAATATCTTCAAGAAATAGGCAAGGTTGATTTGCTTACTCCAGAAGAAGAAGTGGATCTGGCCAAGAAAATCAAAGAAGGTGATCAAGAATCTTTAGAGCGGTTAACTAAAGCTAATCTGCGATTCGTGGTATCTGTTGCTAAGCAGTATCAGAATCAAGGATTATCATTAAGTGACCTCATTAATGAAGGAAATTTAGGACTAATTAAGGCTGCCCAGCGATTTGACGAAACAAGAGGGTTTAAGTTCATCTCTTATGCCGTATGGTGGATTAGACAATCTATCCTCCAAGCACTTGCAGAACAATCACGTATCGTGAGATTGCCGCTAAATAAAGTGGGCTCTCTTAATAAGATCAATAGAGCTTTCAGTGAGCTTGAGCAAGAGTTCGAACGGGAGCCATCTTCCAGTGAGCTGGCAGAGTTGCTAGAAATCACATCTGATGAGGTCGAGACGACATTAGGCGTTGCCGCTAGACATGTCTCAATGGATGCGCCGTTTGTTGATGGTGAAGACAACTCTTTGCTTGATGTACTGGAGAATAATAAGACTCCAGGGACTGACTCCAGCTTGTCACATGGTCAATCATTGCGTACAGAAATTGAGCGATCACTAGGAACATTGACGGAGCGCCAATGTGATGTGATCAAGCTATATTTTGGCATCGGTGTTGAGCACCCGATGTCTCTAGAGGATATTGGAGAGCGATTTGGTCTAACTCGTGAGAGAGTAAGACAGATTAAGGACAAAGCTATCAACAAGCTCAGATCCTCATCACGTAGCAAGCTGTTGAAGCACTATTTAGGAGCTTAAGATTACAAGTCAATAAGGCGGACATTGATATACGAGAAGTCTATTAGATGACCCTAGGCGGTCTCTCTATTGATTCCTCAAGCGAGATGAATGTTTCGGTGCGCTGTATTCCCTCAATCTTCTGAATACCTCCAGAAAGAATCTCTCTGAGGTGATTAGTATCATAACAGATTATGGTAGCAAATATGCTGTAGTTGCCAGTAGTATAATGAGCAGAGATGACTTCAGGAATCTTTTTTAGTTCGGTAACCACATCATTATAATATTGACTCTTTTCGAGATATATACCTAAGAAAGCCTTAATGTCATATCCAAGCTTCTCGAAATCAACCTTGAGCTTAGAGCCCGTAATAACACCCATCTCAGTCAGTTTTTTCAGTCTCACGTGGACGGTGCCGCCTGATATAAATAGCTTGGCGCCTATATCGGCATAAGATGTTTTGGCATCATCAAGCATGATTGAGATAATGTTTAGGTCTATATCGTCTAATTCATGTTTGGGTTTCATGCAGAGTATGTTTTAAAAGCTGCTTATTGGTTGAACTAATCCTAACAAGGTAATTACTTTAAAATTTCGATAGTAAGAGATAGGTATGATTAGTAAGTTTTTAACCTATTGATCGTGTGATCTGTTGTAGTAGGATCAAAAATTAAACATACTTTTTCATAAGTAGCCGAGAGCTTTTATCAATCTTTGCAATGGAATCTATCTAGATAAATGAGGAGAGAACAGATATTCACACCCCTCGTCATGTCCCTTGTGGCTGCTATAGGAATGATATTCGGATATAAGATGCACAAGTCTAATCCTGTAGGTTTTATTGAGCAATACGCTGACGATGACCTTAGCACTGTTGAAGAAACCCTCAGGTTGATCAGATCAAACTATTATGGAGAAATAGACACAACGGACTATTTCAACGAGGTCTTAAACAGTGCTGTAAGTCATTTAGACCCCTATAGTTCTTACATTCCACCTCAAGACTTGGCGGGTTTTCAGCATGCTATCTCTAGAACATATGTTGGTTATGGCTTTGATTTTATTAGCTACCGTGATTCCATGATAGTCACTGATGTCATCGAAGCAAGTCCTGCTCATAGAGCCAATCTGCATAGAGGAGATGTCATCATTAGCCTTAATGGGCAGCAATACTCAGAGCCTTCTGAGATGATCGAACGGTTCTATCACTCAGATAGCGCAACAATAGATGTTTATCACCCTGTAACCCGTCATACGGAGATGATTTCAATGGTTAAGGCTGATGTTGCTGCTAAATCGGTAGAATCTAAGATCCTCAAACAAGGAGAGATAGGCTACCTGCGGATCAATCGCTTCACGGATGGTGTTTTTCTGGAGTTTATGGAGCAATTCGACTATTATAAGTCACAGGGATTAGATCTTAAGAAGATAATAATTGATCTAAGGGATAATCCTGGCGGCCTGTTAGATGAAACAGTTAAAATATTAAATCAAATCATCCAGGAACCTAATCTAATTATCGTATCTACGATTAATAATAAAGGCAAGCAAAAGGATTACAAATCCAACGGGAGAAGCTTTCTTAATATTGAAGAGGTGGTAGTATTAATCAATGAGCGCTCTGCATCAGCAAGCGAAATCCTGGCGGGAAGTCTGCAAGATTTAGGCGCTGCCACTATCATAGGTTCTAACTCATATGGTAAAGGAAAGATCCAACAGCATTTTGCAATTGACAATGGTGGAACTCTAAATCTTACAGTAGGTGAATATCTGCTCCCATCTGGCCGACGTATTACATCAGATTCAACTGATTCTTTAGCGAGGGGTGTAGTGCCAGATGTTGCCATCGAATCAACTTGTTTGAGACAGTCAGGTCAGCGCTTGCGAAGTCAATATGTCTATCTGATTGAGAGGAAACAATTGAGTCAAGAAGTGATGAATCCAGCTCAGATAAATCAACTGATCACTGACTATCTGCCAAGTAGTAACTCGAGTAGTGCGAACTGTTCAAAAGAAGATATTAGACTGCTTGCTACATTGCTATGGCATGAGTATCAATCTGATCTTGATCTTAATGAAGATTTGATTATATACGATGAAGCACTTAGTCAGGCGATTGAACTGTTGTCCAATTAACCTAGGCTCACTTTCTAATAAATTCTAAATCTCCTTTGTGATTATATCGCGCGAGTATGGAAGGCATCCCATACATATTCATCTCTATTGACTCGGGGTCCACAATGTGGTCTACATCAGCTTTTATCTTATCTGATACTTCTGCATAAGATTTTGGCAGTTCAACGGTTCCAACTGGAGAGGCGACAGTCGAGATTATAGCTTGTCCAAGTTTAGAGATAAGGCCCTTTGAAAAACTATCTTTCACAACTCGTATAGCAATAGTGCCATCTGAACTGATTAAGTGCTTCTCTATGGCAGGATTGGCATCATAGATGACGCTGAGAGGCTTCTCATGATATAGTAAAAGTGTTTCTATTCGCGGGTGAATAGACAATGCATAGTCCTTGAGCATGTCGATGCTATTAACCGCTAAAATCAAGTTCCCCTGAGTGTTATCGTTTTTAATTTTTTTAAGTCTTTTGACAGCAGCACTATTAGTTATATCACAAGTGAGCCCCCATAAAGTATCTGCAGGATATAGGATGACGTGCCCCCTTTTTATATAGTGCGATGCCTTATCGACTTCTTCATCAATGCGTGTAGACGACATTTTTTATCATTTAATACCATATAGCCCTCATCAAAACGTTAATTTGAATGTTAGGCTAACTTTAAGCACCAATTACCTAGGTATCATGGAAAATTCCGTCAAAAATGTGATTTTTTTTAAATATATCATGCTGATACTAATTGGTATCTGCTTTGGTACCTCCCTTAAGGCGAATCATTTGATTGGTGGAGACGTCATTTATAACTGTATTGATCGAGATACAGTTAATAATACGATCACCTTACGTGTGGAGTTTCAGTTATTCAGAGATAATAGATGTAGCACTATGCCGATGTCTGATACAGTATGCGCCTTCTTTGATGGTGATGGAAGAGGCGATAATCCAAGCCCTGGTGCTGAATTTGGTGTCTATAGATTCGTTGGGCAAAGATGGGTTTTTGTCGATGGAACACAACCATTATCCCCGCGCCCAATAGAGAATGTGCCATTAAATGAGTTACCATGCTTGGTTGGAAACAGCCAAGCCGATGTAGAAATTGGGAGATATGTGTTCGACATTACTTTGCCTATAATTGATGATAACTACATGATAGCTTATCAAAGGTGTTGTCGCGGTGAGAACATTAACAACCTTATAAATCCTACTAGCTTTGGTTCAGTGTTTTCAGTAGAGTTGACTCCGGAGGCGTTGAGAACGTGCAATAATAGCCCAGTATTTAATGAGCCACCTCCACTTCTTGTATGTGCTGGATTTGAATTGATGTATGATCATAGTGCAAGGGACACTGAAGGTGATTCCATAGTTTATGAATTTTGTGTGCCGCTTTCATCAGGAGGGAGTAATGGAAGAGCTAATCGCAATCAATGTAATGAGACCCCTGTGCCACTTCCTTCTGCGTGCTCTCCAGACGGTTTTAGGGAAGTGCCATTTTTATTTCCAGCTCACGAAGTAGATGCGCCTTTAGGAACGGGCCCGACCCAAGTTACAATAGATCCCGCAACTGGACTAATAAGTGGGATACCTACAATTCAAGGTGAACATGTTGTTGTGGTCTGTGCTAATGAATTCAGGGATGGAGTACTATTGTCAAGAATCCGGCGAGAGTTTTTATATATCGTTTCATTATGTGAAACAACGGTCAATGCAGCTATAACTGCTGATCAGGCTGATGGGACTAACTTTAATCTCATAAGTTGCGGCAATTTTGATGTGCAATTTGACAATATAAGTACTCGTGAACAAGACATCTTAACAAATGACTGGTTCTTCGATTTCGGTGATGGTGATTTTATGACTTCACAAGAGCGGGACCCTTTGGTGACCTTCCCGTCGTTTGGCACTTTTGATGCGATGCTGGTTCTTAATGAGGGAATTCCTAACTGCACTGATAGTGCATTTATCACAGTACAAGTATTTCCTGGTTTAGACGCCGAGTTTGAGGCGACATTTGATACATGCGAGGCAGGACCAGTTCTATTTACAGATATGAGCATGACCGATGATGTTAACTTTGTAAATAATTGGACATGGGATTACGATGACGGCAACTCAATCACTGGATTGGATCAAAATCCTTTACATACCTATCGTGCTCCTGGAACATTTGATGTCTCTTTGACTATAACAGATAACAATGGTTGTCAAGATGAAATAATACAAGAATTAGTTTATGCCCCTGCACCCAACACTATTATTGTTGAACCTTCTCGATTCATTGGATGCGCTCCAGCAGAGATATTCTTTAATAATTTAAGTTTCCCCATCGATGAAACATTTGATATAGTATGGGATTTTGGTGATGGGAGCGACGGTGATAATATATTTGATTTGAGTCCTGTTCATCTTTTTGAAGAGCCTGGAGTTTTTACCGTCAGTGTTGACGTAATCTCGCCATTAGGTTGTTTTGCAACAAGGACATTTCCGAACCTCATAAATATACAAGCCGGTCCAGAAGCCGATTTTGCTACTTCTCCAGATGCAGAGTCCATAAGTATTGTAAACAGTACAGTATCTTTTATTAATCAAACCGTCGGAGGAGTTCAATTCTTTTGGGATTTTGGTGACGGAAGCATAAGTTTCGAGCAGAACCCACAACACACCTTCCAAGACACCGGAATGTTTGACGTTCATCTCTTAGCTACAAGTAGCAATGGATGTACCGACACCATAACTCAATTGATAGATGTTGTACCAATTGCGGAATTGCAATTTCCCAATGCCTTTACCCCTAATGGTGACGGGGCTAATGATGATTTTAGAGCGAAGGGTGCGACTCAGCTCATTAATAACTATGAGATTTTCATATTTGATAGATTTGGCAAGGTCGTATTCAATTCTGAGGACTCTACGGAAGGGTGGAATGGTCAACTTAACAATTCTGGCGCCGATCTGCCACCAGGGGTATATATGTTTAGGGCGACGTGGCGAGAACCTCGAGGAGATGAAGATTTTGCAGAAGGCGCAGCGACATTGGTTCGATAATTACAGATTTTAAGTAAAATAATATTTACATTTGCAGCCATTTTAAAATCTGACGTTATGGACGCAATTAAGTTGGTAGAGGAAAAGCTGAGGACAGCTAATGATTTTGTAAAATTTTCTCCTGGAGATAACATCTCCGTAAGCTATAAGATTGTTGAGGGAGCTAAAGAAAGAATTCAGATTTTTAAAGGTGACGTCATCAAGGTTAGAGGTGATGGAACTAACAAGATGTTTACAGTACGCAAGATGTCAGGAAGCTATGGCGTAGAAAGAATCTTCCCTTATTACTCGCCAAGCATTGTTGACGTTAAGATTAACAAGAGAGGAAAGGTCCGCAGAGCGAAGCTCTATTATTTACGTGAACTTGTTGGCAAGAAGGCTAAAATCAAAGAGAAAAAGCAAGGGGCCAAGTAATATGATCTCAATTAATAGGGTAGACGGGTCTCGTTGGGATATCCCTATTTCAAATTTTTCATTATTTAGTGTGTTAGTAGCAGCAGGTTTTATGACAGTTGTTGCGACGGGTTGTGTTGAGGAGAAATCTGCTCAGATCGATATAAAAGGATATTGGGAGATCGTTGAAGCCTCTCGTGATCACAAACCTACCTCAACTCTGGAAAAAGCATTTATCAACATAGAGAACGACAGTACTTTGATTACTAATCTGTTGAGAAAAGAAATCCAATCACCCTATGTAAGAGACAATGATAAGATTCGTCAGAGTTCTCCGGAGCCAATAGAATATCAGATTCTCAATCTAACTAATGATACCTTAGAACTCCAAACGGAAATTCGTGGATATGACTTTAATTTCATACTCCTAAAAATAGACTCATTATCAGCTGAATAACAGTTGAGCATAGATTTAAAATAATCGTTAATTTTGCAACACTTTTAATCCCTCGAGCTATTTACTGGCAAACGAGGGTATGGTTTAACCAATTAAATTATATAACATGCCTGTAAAGATTAGATTGGCCCGTAGAGGTCGACGCAAACAACCTTTTTATCACATTATAGTTGCTGATTCTCGTGCGCCGAGAGATGGTAAGTTTATCGAAAAAATAGGAAGCTATAATCCTATGACTAAACCTGCTACTATCGAGCTTGATAGAGAAAAAGCATTTGACTGGCTAAATAAAGGTGCCCAACCTACTGATACGGCTAGAGCTATTCTGCGATTCAAAGGTGTGATGTTTAAAAAACACCTACAAAGAGGAGTAAGCAAAGGCGCTCTCACTCAGGAACAAGCCGATGCGAAGTATCAAGAATTTGTGGATGCTAAAGAAGCAAAAGTTGCAGAGAGATTTGAGGCCACGAGGCTTGAGAAAGAGGCCTTCCACAAAATGGTCTTTGGTTCTCCTAAGAAGAAAGCAGTTGAGCATACTGCCGATGAAGGAGCACTAGCTGAGTTCCAAGAAGGAGCGGAAGGAGCGACTTCAGAAGAAGAATAAAATTATTGATAGGACTGACCTAATAAGTCAGTCCTGTTGTTTCGTGCATCTGTCGTAGGGAAATAAAGAATTATCATGATCGATTTAGAGAAAAAATATAGCGATAAGCTGAAGGCTATTGAATCTGAAATACAAAATTCAGAATTATTAGCCCAATACTTGGATGAAGAAGACGAGCAGTTCTATAACCAATTAAAAGAAGCTTTTGAACCTCAGATCGATGAACTTCATAATGAAGTAGCACAGAATGATCCCTTGCAACTTGTGTCGTTGGAGGAGCATATATGCGACCCGATGCTAGAAGGATTGTTTTTGCCTCGTGTACTCGGTTATTCTGTACTGAGAGGGGCTCTTAATGATCAGTTTAAATATTTAAGGCCACAAGAGCACTTCAAGATGATCCTCTTGGCAATATGCAATTCATCGAATTTTGAATTGCTCAGTCAAAGAATCGGACAAACTGTTGAGATAGGGTTCGCGTTATCCAGTGATATTTGGATTACTAACCTTATTGCAGAAATATCTAATAAGCACGTCAAGACATTTCTCCATGATCTGAAACTTGTTAAGTATAGAGATATCAGAAGTCGGCACCTCGGATATCAGCGATATAGTAGACAGTTTATTAAGTTCAACTATCTGACTGCCGAGAAACCAACCTCATCAGCATTATTGAAGATTGACATACAGTCTATTCTCAATTTTCTCAATTATCGAGCTTCTCTTGGCAGTGATGCTGGTAAGAGTGTCTATGAGTATATCTCTGAGATATTATCAGATGCCTCATTAGGCAATCATGAAGAGCATTTGGAGGTAGTCGTATTGATTGCATCATACTTCGATCTAAAGGAAGAAGAAAAGATTTTAGCTGCAGAGCGCTTGAGTGCATATGTAGATATGGGAGAAGAAGAGGAAATGCTGTTCATGGCAGTAAAGAAGATGCAGACTGGACGGTTAGGCCTTAAAGAAGCTGATTATAGACGCCTTGGCGATATTGTAGGACGAACAAGCTCTGTAGAATTAAAAGAGTTCTTGGGTTGCGTCACGCAGATTGATGGTGTCGGATATATCAATTCTGATGCGATTGAAATTACTCGTAATTATTACAACAAGAACAAAGGTCTCTCCAAGCAGAATGCCTGCATGAGAAATAACATTGGGTACAAATTCAAAAGATTTATTGCAGCGTTAAGCCCGCAGGACTTTCAAGAATATTTCGAACTGAATAAGACTTTTACTGTCTACATGAATATCTTCTCGAATGAGAAATTTAATCAGGGCATCAAGGAGATTTGCATGAAATATGTGCGAACATTATTACGGACATATACTGAAAAGCGCAGTAAGGACTATCAGGATATCAAGAAGTTCGTACAGGCAACATTTGTAGATTTAGGATTTCTCAATGAGAAAGAAATCAAGGAGCTTTTCAAAACTAAGCGAGTAAAGACCACTAAATAGTCTATTAGTCAACAGACTATAGGCCTTTGTCTAAAATTCCGTTTGTACTATGAATAGATATGCGTACTTGCGCATATAAATTATTCATATGATAATTCATAGTCGTGACTCGAGCACTATATCACTATACTAAGTCGTTCACATATATCCGCGCTATAGGCGGTATGCGTTACTTCTTTTATTCAGGAGTGATAGGACTGACGCTATTTGCAATTATGTTTTTAATTGTAAGATATACGTATGCTGGGATCTCTGATTTCGTATTAGGTTTATTCTCAATAGATAATGGTTTAATAAACACCATTGCAGATTTCTTCTCTGGAGCAGTTCTTTCGCTGTTATTTCTGGTCATTTTTAAACATCTTGTACTGATTTGTACTGCGCCACTGATGAGTAGGCTCTCCGAAGAGATAGAATCTCATTATAGCAATGAAGATTATTCCGCTGGAAACTTCTTAGCAGATTTTTTGCGAGGACTACGCATTGCAATACGGAATATCATCCGTGAATTGTTCTACACAGCTGTTGTTTTTTTACTCGCACTCATTCCAATTTTGGGATGGATAGGGTCTCCATTGATTATTGCTATTCAAGGCTATTATGCCGGATTTGGCAATTTTGATCTATGGGCAGAGCGACACTTCACTTATAAGGGAACAGTGGACTATATGAATGACCACAAGCTCATGCTTACTGTTAATGGCAGCATATTTATATTACTATTGGCAATACCTGTTTTAGGTCCTATTATAGCTCCGCCTCTTGCAACAGCATCGGCAACAATGCATGCAATGGAACTCAGAGTACCCAGGTTAGATACTGTTTAGGTCCTCTTGATCATATAGCCTATACCTCTAATTGTCTTGAGGTCGATTTCTTTTTCAGGATCCTTCTGTATAAATTTTCTGAGATTAGAAACATAATTGTCTATAGTTCTTGGATTGCTATTATGATCTAATCCCCATAGATGTACGACTAAATCTTCTCTGCGTACTGCTGTATTCTTATGAGCCAATAGATATTCTAATAGCTCAGCCTCCTTGACAGTCAGTTGCAATACCTCTCCTTTAAGTTCCAATGTGTAATTACGTTTGTTGTATTGGATGGAACCGAGTGACACAGCATTAACTGTGTCGGTCGTAGAAGTCTGCGATTGATAGAGTTTGATAAGCTTATGTACCTTAAGGAGCAGCTCCTCTAGATTAAATGGTTTAGGTATGTAATCATCGGCTCCAGATTTTAGCCCCTTTATGCGATCAGATGACTGACCCAATGCACTCATCATTAGAATAGGTATCTGAGGTTGATTCTCTTTCAATCGCTTACAGAGCTCAATCCCACTGATGTCAGGGAGCATTACATCTAGCAGTATTAATGCAGGTTTTTGATTTATTACTTGACTCCACGCCTTTTTGCCAGTTTCTGTAGTGATTGTTTGGTATTCTTCCAGTTGTAGATTTACTTCCAGAAGATGTGCTATGTGGGGCTCGTCTTCGACAATGAGTATGTATGGATCATGAATTGACACCTGTAGGAATATTTATGTTCACGATAGTTCCTCTCGGTTTGTTATTTCTGATGCCTACAGTTCCTCTTAATTCTTCTGCTAATCTCTTAACGATATAAAGTCCCAATCCTGTTCCTTTTTGGGTGCGGACATCTTGATCATTGCTTCTATAAAACCTATCTAAAACTTTTGACTTTTCATTGTCTGAGATCCCTATGCCCTGATCAGATACAGATAGACTAAGTCGACTTTTCCTATCGACCACTTCTATATGTACTGGTTTGTCCTCATTGCTATATTTAGTGGCATTCTCAAGTAGATTATCAAGGATGATTCGCAGTGCGGACTGGTCTGTCTTGTAGGTTGAATGAAGCAAGTCTATACTCAAGTTGAAATCACGATCAGATAGCTGTTTATATTCACTGACAATACGTGATACTAGAGCTTGTACATCAACATCTTCATAGTAGATTTTGAACCGATCATTATCAAAGTTAGCTGAGATGAGGACATTCTCAACCATACGCTCCAGTCTGTCAGTATCGAGTACCGCTCTCTCCATCAGAAGCTTCTTTTGTTCTTCCTTTAGCCCTGGTCTCAGTAGTGTTTGTATCGCTAATTTGATGGCGGCTATTGGAGATTTTAGTTCGTGTGATATGCTCAGCAATATGTTGTTCTGACTATTTACATTTTGAATCTCTCGCGCAACACTTCTATAGATCAAACCGATGCCCAATAGCACAGAAATAGCCAATACTACACCTTCCCCGATTATCATATTGGATTGACGGCGATGTTCGTCTTCCATTAGAGCTAGTTGCTCGATATCGGAAGTGTTTGTGCGCATAGCTGTATAGTAATCATTATTCTTTTTGAAAAGCAAATATCCCCACCAGCTGATTGCTACAAGGATGTATGCCATGATCAATATGGATATCCAGCGCTTCATGATAAGCCTAAGACATGATATGGTCTAATCCAGCTGTAATGGATTTAATTGCATAATCTAAGTCAGCATAACTGTGCGAATCCGATACAAATCCTACTTCATATCCCGATGGACCTAAGTAAATTCCATGATCCAATAGATAGGCGTGAAGTTTTTTGAAGTACTCCATTTTTTCTGATTCTATTTGATCAGCAGACATGATTCGATCCGATGAAAAGGCAATCCAAAAAATGGATCCAATATTGCTGACATGCATTTCATAGCCCTTCTTCTCAATATGGACATTAATCGAAGAAGTTAGATAGTCTGCTTTCTTATTAAGATCCTCGTAGAATCCTCCTTCTAAGCATTTAGTCAAACTTGCGTATCCAGCTGTCATAGCAACAGGGTTAGCACTTAAGGTGCCTGCCTGATATACGGGCCCATCTGGAGAAATGTGACTCATGATATTCGCTCGACCTCCAAATGCGCCTACCGGCAATCCCCCTCCTATAATTTTACCAAATGTGAGTAGATCCGGTTCTATAGAATAGTATCCCGCTGCTCCCTCAAACTGAACTCTAAAGCCAGAAATTACCTCATCGAAGATCAACAAGACGTCATAGTCGTCACTGAGCTTCCGCAGCCACACTAAGTAATTTTGATCTTGAAGAAGTAGTCCATTGTTGGCAGGGATTGGTTCGATAATAATACAAGCAATATCTTCTCCGTGCTCTTTGAGTGTCTGTTCTAAGCCGGCCAGATCGTTAAGATCCAGTACTATCGTTTCTTGAGCAAAAGATTGGGGTATGCCAGCAGAAGAAGATTCTCCAAATGTGGCTAAACCAGACCCCGCCTTAACAAGTAGAGAGTCTACATGTCCGTGATAGCAACCATTAAACTTGATAATCTTGTCTTTTCCTGTATAGCCTCTGGCCAATCTGATAGCTGACATAACCGCTTCGGTGCCGCTACTTACAAACCGCAATTTATCAACATATCGATGATTATCAATGATTAATTTACCAAGTTCATTACCATGCCTCGTAGGAGTGCCAAATGACATTCCATTAGATAGTGTGGAGATCACAGCATCTTTAATAAATGGGGCATTATGACCATGTATCAATGGCCCCCAAGAACAACAGAAATCTATGTACTCGTTGTCGTCTTCATCAAAGAATTTAGAGCCCTTGCCATTTTTGATAAATAGGGGAGGGCCATGTACCGATTTAAATGCCCTTACTGGTGAATTTACGCCTCCTGGGAAGTACTTTTTGGCTTCATTAAATAGGTTTTCAGAATTTGCTCTTTTGATCATATATTTTGTCTTAATCTCGATCCTCTACCTACAAATATGAATACAAAAACTAACTTGACGTGTTTTTAATCGCCTAAGGATTATTTATATCTGTAACACTTGGTAAAGCGCTTTAAATTGTTTGAGAAATGTCTAACCGCTTAGAGGTAAATTATAGCAATAAAGAGAACCACAAAGACTCGCATTATTTGCCTGCGGTTCATCTTGATATGCTACACTCCGATATCTTGGAGCCAGGCAGTACGCAAGAGAATTCACCAATAGATACTGTATCGAGGGACAGAAAGAATAGAAGAGCCCGGATTCTATTCTTTGCAGTAGCATCAGCGGCACTGATGGTAGTGTTAATTTATCAATTGATAAATCGTAAAGAAGCCCTGGCCACTACAGTTCAAACTATCTCTGAGCAAGCTGAACAGACAATAATTGTAAGCGCTGACACTTTAGATAGTAGGGCTATTAGTCCATTACTTACGGAGGAGGCTGTTAATAATGGATGCATAATAATCACTGGTACATTCAGAAATCAACAGAATGCAAACACCATGCTGTCTAATATTAGATCAAATGGTTATCCCGCCTATCAATCGAGTAATGACTCACTTGTGCGAGTCGGACTTCAGTTTGACTGCATAGATATAGATCTGGATTCTATGCTACTTGTTGTGCGGCAGACTTTGTCAGATAGGGCTTGGTATCTTGTCCCTTTATACGAACCAGAATTATAGACTATTTTCTCTATTCGCAACCAAGCTCTGATTGTGATAAGGGATCATTGTTAGGAAAACAGTTGCCAGAGAGCACCGCAGATGCCATGTATCGTTCGAGATTAGGATCTCGCAATGACAGTTTTATGAAGGATATAAGATCATCTCGTTCTTCTTCAGTTAAGCTCAATGCGGTGAATTTACTCGATAACATATCTGTTGGCACTCGGTCATTCTCAGATACCGCCGCTATCTTATAGTCTATAACTTCCTCGATAGAGCCCTTGCTACTACCATGAAAATAATGAGGATCATCAACTGCATTGTAAATTGTAGGTACTTTGAATTTGTAATAATCATCTTCATTCATGGTGAATCCTCCTCTTCCTAAATTTCTTCTGTCAGATGCATCAGTATCAAATGAAGGTCTTTCATAGAGATCTTTAACACCTAATCTGTGAAACTCTCCTGAACCAAGATTCTGTTCGTAATGGCAATTGGTACAGTTGGCTTTTCCAAAGAACAAGGCAGCACCTCGCTTTTCATTGAGTGACATGGCATCAGAGTCTCCCCTGAGCCATTCTTGAAACGGCGCTTGATTGCTCATGACAGTCCTCAAGTATGCTGAGAGAGCCAAAGAAGTGGCAAAGTTGGAATAACGCATTTCTTCGCTTAATTCTGGAAAAACAGTATTGTACATGTCAGTGTATCCGTATTGATCTATGAACTCCTTAGTTGTAACCATACGATGTACCTCCAGCCCGTCAAAATTTTGAGTCTCAAGAGCCTTGAATCCAAGCGAATTTCTTTCTATTGCCTCCGATTGAAGCCATAGATTTTCAGTGCCAACATTTGCGCCTTCGCTTCCAAATTGCCCATTCCAACTCGTATTGGTAACATATGCAACGTTGACCAGACTTAAAGGTCTTGCACTCTGCACATCCATTTCATGCTCCTGATAGCGGTTGTCTCGTACTCTATGCTCACCAGCAATACCGAATCCTACGCCTCCATCTGCAACTCCTTGGAAAGTACCTGGCCTAAATCCCATCGAAGGTACATGACAGGTACTACACGAGAAGGTCCCAATACCAGAGCTGTATCTCGCATCCGTTGCCAATCCTGTTTCGTAAAATAGCATATTGCCTAATGCAACTTTTTCTGGAGTCAGAGGGTTTAGTGGATCTTGCGGAATTTGATCCAAATCATCTGATGAAGGAAGTACATAGTAATCAGCAGAACCAGTCGGGGACTTGCGCTCTATCTGTCTCTTAAGTGAAGCATCCAATATATCATGCTCCGAAATAGAGTCTCGAGTACAGCTACTAATGAAAAAAATGATAACACAACACGCGGAAAGCCTACAGCAATCAATCAACACTTTGATATTCACAATCTTATAGTTTAAAAAAAATATTCAAGTATGGTTAGAACTGTTTGTAGGAGTTTGCTTTTCTTTGACAAACTATTGGTCAGGATAGGAAAAACCGTATATCTCTATAACCAATATTGTTCAAAAGTAAACGTTTTATTTAATCAAATTGTATTCTTCAAGACAAAAATTTAGTGATGAAGCCGACACTTTTAGTCCTGGCAGCAGGAATGGGCAGTAGATATGGGGGGTTGAAGCAGATGGACGCTTTTGGCCCGAATGGAGAAACTATTTTAGATTACTCTATTTATGATGCTATAAAAGAAGGCTTTGGCAAGGTAGTGTTCGTCATACGAGAAAGTTTTAGCCAAGACTTCAAAGCCTTTTTTGCCAACAAATTTGAAGATGAGATAGAAGTGGATTATGTTTTCCAAAATCTTGAAGATGTTCCGGGTAACTATACCTATCATCCAGATCGAACTAAACCATGGGGCACAGCACATGCTGTATGGGTTGCCAAAGATGTTATTGATGGCCCATTTGCGGTAATTAACGCTGACGACTTTTACGGCCGAGATTCTTATCGAATTTTGTTTGATTTCTTTAATCGTGCTATTGATTCGCATAATTATGCATTGGTTGGATATCAATTGGAGAAGACCTTATCCGATCATGGTACTGTGAACCGTGGTGTATGTGCAACTAACAATGATAATACGCTGGACAATATCGTGGAGACTCTAAAGATCGGATACGATGACGATCGAAAGATCTTCTACATGGATGATCAAGGGCAAAAAAAATATTTGTCTTCAGATACGGCTGTATCAATGAATATGTGGGCATTTTTTCCAGACTATTTTGACTATTGCGGCTCGATGTTTTCTGATTTCCTTCAATCAAGAGGGCAAGAGATTAAATCAGAATTCTTTATTCCTCTGCTCGTAGATAGCCTCATTAAAGGCGAGACTAAAAAAGTTGAAGTACTAGCCTGTGAAGAAGAGTGGTTTGGTGTTACTTATCAAGAAGATAAACCATTCGTAATAGATCGCCTAAGAACATTAATTGCTCAAGGAGTTTATCCTGATCGTCTTTGGACTGAGAGAAATTCAATTTAGGCAAAAAAAAGAAGCTTACCTGGTGTAAGCTTCTTAACCGAAAAGTATGAAAAAACTATCTAACTATCTTTGTAACAGATTTTAGGCTGTTTCTGTTGGGTTTTTCTATAGAGTTAACAGAAAATTAATGTTTGATAAGATAATGATTACGTGGCATATTCGGATCTAATTGACGTTTAAAAAATTATGATGAAGATTGGCCCTATTGAATTTGATGATTTTCCACTCTTCTTAGCACCGATGGAAGATGTTAGCGATCCTCCATTCAGAGCCTTGTGCAAAGCTCAGGGTTGTGATATGATGTATACCGAGTTTATTTCAGTAGAAGGCTTGATTAGAGATGCCACCAAGAGTGTTCAGAAGTTAGATATTTATCAAGAGGAGAGGCCGATAGGAATACAGATCTTTGGCGCTAAGATTGACTCCATGAAAAGAGCGGCTGAGATAGTAGAAGAAGCTCAGCCAGAAGTGCTTGATATAAACTATGGGTGTCCCGTAAAAAAAGTGGTTTGCAGAATGGCTGGTGCTGGAATCTTGCAGGATATTCCAAGAATGGTCAAGCTCACAGAGGAGATTGTAAAGTCTACCAACCTACCAGTAACCGTCAAGACACGCTTAGGATGGGATCAAAACTCAATACAAATAGTTGAGGTAGCAGAACGTCTTCAAGATGTAGGTATTCACGCTATTGCCATACACGGACGCACTAGGAAACAGATGTACAAAGGAGAGGCTGACTGGACTCATATAGCAGAGGTGAAGAATAATCAGCGATTACATATACCTGTAATCGGTAATGGTGACATAGATAGCCCTGAGAAGGCCGTCGAATACAAAAATAAGTATGGTGTTGATGGATTGATGATTGGCAGGGCAAGCATCGGCAATCCATGGATATTCAGCCAAATTAAACATTATGTTCGTACTGGAGAGCACTTACCCAAACCTGAGTTTACCGAAAAAATAGCTGCAGCTCGTAAACACCTAACTGACAGTATAGCTTGGAAGGGCACAAGACTTGGAGTACTCGAAATGAGACGCCATTACAGCAACTACTTCAGAGGATTACGATTGATCAAAAACTTCAGAAGTAGATTAGTCACCACAGATGAACCAGAACAGATTTTTGACATACTCTCAGAGATGGAACAATTCTATGCTACTGAGGCCTTATTAGTCGAAGTATAAAAGCGCGTACAGTGATTATAGGTTTGCCTGCACATCACCAATCTCTATTTAGAGAGATCTCTCAGATCGTTGTTGAAAACAACTTTGAAGCCTATGTCATAGGCGGTTATGTCAGAGATATCTTATTGAAAAGATCAGGAAAGGACAAAGATATAGACATAGTCTGTGTCGGAGACGGAATAGCCTTAGCGCAGCAAGTAGCCCAAGGATTAGGTGTTCGCTCACCGCAAATATTCAAAAGATTTGGAACAGCCATGTTGCGTTATCAAGATACCGAAATAGAGTTCGTTGGTGCACGTAAAGAATCTTACTCTCGAGATTCAAGAAAACCAGAGGTTACTCCCGGCACTCTGATAGATGATCAGAATCGGCGAGATTTCACGATTAATGCCTTAGCGATTTCACTCAATCATATTGAAGAGCTGAAGGTTATAGATCCTTTTGGAGGATTAGCTGATCTACAGCAACATAGGCTGTTGAAAACACCACTTGACCCAGATCGGACATTTTCTGATGACCCTCTCCGTATGATGAGGGCCATAAGATTTGCAAGTCAACTGGATTTTGAAATTGATCCAGAAACTTTTGAGGGAATTAAACGTAATGCTCATCGCATTTCTATAGTATCTCAAGAACGCATCACTGTTGAGTTAAATAAGATCGTCTTAAGTAGTAAGCCGTCAATTGGGTTTGCACTCTTAGATGAGTGTGGACTAATAGATCTTATTTTTCCTGCTATGGCCAAGCTTCGAGGTGTCGATTATGTCGATGGCCGAGGCCATAAAGACAACTATTATCACACCATTCAGGTATTGGATAATGTGGCCATCAAGACTGAAGACCTTTGGTTGCGATGGGCAGCTATTATGCATGATGTAGGTAAGCCTCGTACCAAGCGATTCAATAGTAAGACAGGCTGGACATTTCATGGTCATGATGCCGTTGGGGCTAATATGACTCCAAAAATTTTCAAGAAACTTAAACTACCTCTCGATCAAAAGATGAAGTATGTGCAGAAGCTGGTCAGATTACACTTGAGACCGATATCATTGACGAAGGACAATATAACAGACTCTGCTATAAGAAGACTTCTCTTTGAAGCTGGTGAAGATATTGAAGATTTAATGCTCCTATGTGCAGCTGACATTACAACCAAGAACCCAAAGAAACAAGAGCGCTACCTTGCTAATTATAAGATTGTTCAAGCTAAGATGGCCGAGATCGAAGAGAAAGATCAGCTCCGCAATTGGCAACCACCGATATCAGGCGAGGATATTATGAAGACATTTGGGATTCCCCCTTGTCGAGACGTAGGCACGATCAAAACAGCCATTAGAGATGCTATCCTTGATGGTATAATTCCTAACGACGTGAAGTCTGCTCGTCAGTATATGATCTCCCAAGGAGCAGAACTAGGCTATCCGCCAAAGGACATTACCAACTAAGCGTCGAAGAGATTGCTATAATCTGAATCGCCAGAGATCTTTTCTTTTTCAGCCTCATATTCGTTGAGATCAAGAGTTTCTCCATCATAAGCTTCTTGACCACCTAATAATAAGATTGAACTCTTCTTCTCATATTCTTCGAGCATCTTGAGCCCTTGCTCTTCAAATATCCCATTTTGTAGATCTACAGAATCCATGAAGTTAGCAGAGAGCTCCATGAATTGCTCCATTTCTCCAACCTTGTTGGCTACATCATCAGCGATGACTTCCATGGCCTGGTCAAACATTGCACGCTTATCCGAGTTGCCTGAAATAATATTCATGGCGGATTTCATAGCTGAGTGCGACATTCTAATTGCCTTGCGCTCTTGCTCTTTTACTTTGACTTGATCCTTAGTGTCTTCGAGCAGAATCTCAGAGTTAGAATACATCTTAGTGAGCACCTTGTAGAGGATACTCATTTTATTGTGCAGTTTCTCGTACTTACCATTACTCTCCTTGAGGCGAGCCGCCTTACGCGAGGATAACATCAATTGCTGCTTATTACCCAGTTCTTTAGCTTTCTTGGCAATCATCAGATTCTGATTGATTTCTTTGGAGTTATCCATCATCATTGTCTTAAGCTTGCGCATCTGGCCTCTTAAGTTTCCTATCTGCTTACCCATTTTTTTAAGATTGTCAGAGAGGTCATCTACATAGTTTTTGAGAATTCCGATTGGATCTATAG
>CAZAXY010000033.1:26718-29482 GCA_964489125.1 uncultured Saprospiraceae bacterium | reverse complement strand
TTTCTTAAAGAGCCGCAAAAGTACAGCCTCATGATAGATATAACAAGGTTTTGAGCGATTCTTTTTGTTGAGTGGGTTTATAACTCATTGATAATCAGTAAAAAAATCGCATCTTTTTTGAACAGTGTGGTGATTTGACAAGAGTAAAAGGTTAGGACTATGCCGCTGTCGACCCTTTTTTTCATTTTGAATGAGGGACGAATGAAAAATCTTCATAGTCTGTTCCATTAATCATGTTGATGAAGTAGGACACTCCTATAGAACGCCTCCTTTATATCTGAGCTTGTCGAGACGTGTCCGCCTTCAGAAGAACAACAGTCAGGTGGCAACAGTCGGAGGATGTCTCACAAACCTGTCTTCATTTGTAAGGTGGACAAAAAAAGGAGGAGCTTGTCAAATACAACAGGCACAGAAGTTCTATTTTTGGACTAGCTACAGGTTTGCGAAGATTTTTCTGGTTCTAATAATGTAATTATAGGAAGAGGAGCAGATCCAACAGCCGCTAACTCGACTATCAGCAATCGACTCTATATATTATTAGGAGTAACAATTACGGCGACGATACCCCTTCATCAATGGCGAATATGATAATGACTTCGTGACAATCAATGGTACTTTCGAGGTAACGGTCAGACTACTTGTTAATTTTTATATTGTGGCATTTTCAATGTTCAACCAAACGTATGTTTCAATTAAAAAAAATACTACCGTCTTTCTTTATGTTTTTTTTCATTACCAGTACGCTAACCTATGACATGGTTGGTCAGTGCGCCTCAAACTGTTCTGGCACTAATTCCTTCTTAGGGACGAATGCAGGAAGAGATAATACAAGCGGCGGAGAGAACTCGTTTTATGGCAGGTTTGCAGGAGTACTCAATACGACAGGTGATGATAATTCCTTTTTTGGTAGTAGTGCGGGTTTTGCGAATACGACTGGTAATGATAACTCCTTTTTTGGCCGTGGTGCAGGATTTTCGAATACAACAGCAAGAGATAACTCTTTTTTTGGCAGCGATGCGGGCTTATCAAACACCACTGGAGTGAACAATTCATTTTTTGGCAGTGATGCTGGACGTAATAATAATTCTGGTGATGATAATTCATTTTTTGGCAGTGATGCTGGACGTAATAATTTTGGCAGTAGCAATTCCTTCTTTGGTCTACGTGCAGGCTTTAGTAATACATCAGCTAGTAGTAATTCATTTTTTGGTAGTGATGCTGGACGTAATAATACTTCTGGCGTTGATAACTGCTTTTTTGGCCGAGAAGCTGGAATGCGAAATTCAACAGGCGGAGATAATGCCTTTTTTGGAAATTCTGCGGGTTTTGGGAATACTACAAGTTTTAACAATGCCTTTTTTGGAAATAGAGCAGGAATTCAAAATACAACAGGTAATGGTAATTCTATTTTCGGAAGTGGTGCTGGCAGTGGAATTACCACAGGATCAAACAATGTTGTTATAGGTAGAGGTGCAGGCCCTACGGTTGCTAATGCGGGTAGTAATAAGCTTTATATTGAGGCAAATAACGATACTTCTGGCAATGACGACCCCCTCATCTATGGCGAGTTTGACAATGACTTTGTGCGGATCAATGGAACCTTCGAGGTTACTGCAGGACTGACTAATCCGTCGAGCATTAAGCTTAAGGATCGATTTGCTACTGTAGCACCGATGCTTGTCCTCGATAAGATTAATCAGCTGGATATCTCAGAGTGGTCATATAAGTCTGATCCAGATGTGCGACACATCGGACCTACAGCAGAGTCATTTTATGAGGCTTTTGGTTTAGGGACTGGCGGAGACAACATCTCTACGATAGATGCTGATGGGGTATCGCTGATTGCGATTCAGGCATTGACTCAAGAGATAGCCGATCAACAAGAACAGCTAGCCAAGAAGGATCAGGAGATTAGAGAGCTGCAAGAGCGCTTGGAACGGATCGAGCAATTATTGCTGTCGGATAAGGAAGAGTAGTTTGATGGACCAATCCCCCTCGCATTTGTCGTTTTGATGAGGGGCGATTGAAAAATCTTCATAGTCTGTACCACTTATCATGGTCATTAAAACAGAATGCTTAGGTCTGAAGTCAGAACTTCATATTAGCACGCCGTAACTTATCTGCAAAACATAGAGCAGCGTAAGAAAAAGTCTAAGTATTTCTCGTGACCTCGAAATGACACAAAGTTATTCTCAAGGAAGATGTCAAGAGTTACATAGAAGCACATTGGCTACTTCCGAATAAGAACGTTGGTTTTTATGAATAAGCGTCAATAGTATTATTGATCGGTATCGACTAAGTAGATCTTGTGGTCTTTCCTTCCTACCCATGACAAAACTTAAGCTGAGCTGGTATTACGAAGGTGATAATGACATCGCCGATGGAGAAGAACCTGCGGCTATTATCCTAGAGGCACGGGAACTTATCGAAGATATATTTCGCCATCTACCGGAGAGTGACATCTATTTTATCTCTCCAAAACCGAATGTGGCGAGATGGTCATATGCACCACAGTATATTGACCTTAATAACCTAATAAGTCAATTGGCTATGTCTCATGAGCAAGTTCATTTTATAGATGTCTGGACGCCCATGTTAGGAGAAGATGGCAAAGTGATGACAGATATTTTCATTCATGATGAGTTGCATATGAATGATAAAGGTTATGACATATGGCGTCAAGTGATTGCTCCCTATGTCAAGTGAAAGGGCTTAAAACACTGACGCGTACTCTTCAGAACAATAATTGATATATCAACACGAT
>CAZAXY010000033.1:0-26618 GCA_964489125.1 uncultured Saprospiraceae bacterium | reverse complement strand
GGCTTAAAACACTGACGCGTACTCTTCAGAACAATAATTGATATATCAACACGATAAGTGTGTATGCTGCTCAAGTTAATGTAAGCGATTGATTCAGAGAGACTTAATATAAATCAACAAAGTGTTGATACATCAACAATAATAATTGAAGCTCTAAATGAACTGGTTGATGATATTTTCAAATAATTCTTGTCTGCCGCTGATATGTGCAGGCTCTCCATTGCTGTGTGCGAGAGCATGCAAGTCCTTAAGACTCAACTGTCCAGACTTAAATTGTAATCCCTTCTCGCTATCAAATGATTCATATCGTTCTCCACGTAGCTTGTTATAATCAGAGTGCTCTTTGATCTGATCAGCGATAAGGAGCGATCTTGCAAATGCATCCATGCCGCCGATATGAGCATAAAACAGATCCGTGAGATCCGTAGAATTCCTTCGAGTCTTAGCATCGAAGTTGATACCGCCCCCTCCTTGGAATCCACCAGCGTCTAAAAAGACTAACATCATCTCCGTGAGCTCATAGAGATCAACAGGAAACTGATCTGTATCCCATCCATTCTGATAGTCACCTCTATTAGCGTCCATGCTACCGAGCATACCAGCATTAGCGGCGACTTGCATCTCATGTGCCATGGTATGATTAGCTAGGGTGGCATGATTTACTTCTAGATTTAACTTGAAGTCATCCATAAGATCATACTCTCGCAAGAACCCAATCACTGTTGCTGCATCATAGTCATATTGATGCTTAGAAGGTTCGGCCGGCTTAGGCTCTATAAAGAAATCTCCCTTGAATCCTTGTGATCTAGCATAGTCTCTAGCCAGATGAAAGAACTGGGCGATATGATCAAGTTCCTTCTTCATATCAGTATTAAGCAGAGACATGTAGCCTTCTCGACCACCCCAGAAGACATAATTCTCTCCGCCTAACTTGATAGTAGCATCGAGCGCATTTTTAACCTGAGCACCTGCATAGGCTAAGGTATTGAAGTCAGGATTAGTGGCAGCACCATTCATGTAGCGTGGATGGCTGAACAGGTTGGCTGTTCCCCAAAGCACCTTGATGTCAGTACCCTTCATTTTTTCAAGGGCATAATCTGTGATGACGTCTAAGCGCCTTTCAAATTCTGCTAAGGGAGCTTCATCGATTAAGTCTACATCATGGAAGCAGAAATAGTTAACTCCAAGCTTACTCAAGAATTCAAATGCCGCATCCATTTTGTCCTTAGCATTTTGGACAGGATCTTGAGCTGTGTTCCACGGATATATCTTAGTTGGCGAACCAAATGGATCGGCGCCATCATTGCAGAAGCTGTGCCAATAAGCGATGGCAAACTTGAAATGTTCTGCCATAGACTTTCCTCTGACGACTCGACTTGGGTCGTAATATTTAAAGGCTAAAGGGTTACGAGACTCTTTGCCTTCAAATGGAATCTTACCGATGCCTTTGAAGTATTCTTTATCTCCCAGTATAACTTGTGACATGCTTCTAAGATTGTGGTCTTCTGCTAAGATATCACAACGAAGCAATCATCTCGGCCTATCCATTAATTATCCTGGCAGACTGAGGCGATGTGGTTAAAGGCGTCTTCATAACCGAGTCTTGCGGCTTGACGCATGTCCTTGCAAGCCGCATCATTTTGTTTAATTGCTATAGCGGCAGTTGCCCGATTATAGAATGCTGTTGCCATCTGTGGCTCATACTTTATTACAGTACTAAAGTCAGTAATAGCTTGATCATATTCTTTCAATTGCAAGTATGACAATCCTCTATTAAGGTGTAAAGTGGCATCCTTTGGAGAATTAGAAATCAATAGATCGTAGCTCTGTGCCGCTGTTTCATAATCCTTAAGCTTAAAGCTGGTGAAGGCTAGATTTTTAAGGGTAGGAATATGATCTGCCTTTCGGCTGATTGCCTGCTTAAAGTGATCATGAGCTTCCTCAATTAGATCCATCTTTAGATAGCTATAACCCATGAGATAATATACTTCATAGTCATCATCGACATGCTGTGCTGCAATTTGTAGTGCTTTTAAGCCATGCTGATAGTTTTCTTTTTTAACAAGAGATTTACCTAATTCTTTAGCGGTGATTTCTGGTTTGTATTCTTCATTGACGAGCAAGCTGTAGTCATCAGCGGAGTTCTCATGTTCATTGAGTTTGGCATAACAGATAGCGCGGTTATAAACTACTGAAAGATCCTCAGGCTTATTTTTATATGCGCTGGTCAAGTCGGCAACAGCCTTTTTATACCTTCCTTCTTTCATGTAGGCAATCCCCCTATTTTTATATACATCTGTTAGTTCAGGATCTTTAGCAAGAGCTTTGTTATAGGCAGATATAGCAGCTGGATATTTCTTAGTCTGAAGAGCAGCATATCCCATATAATAGTATGCGAGTGCATGATCTGGGTCCATTCTTGTTACTTGTCTAAAATCTTCAATGGCTGATGAGTATTTTTTAAGCTTTAGAAAGCTCTTGCCACGATTGTAAAATGCTTTTTGATATTTCGGTTCAGCGTCAATTGCTTTGTTAAAATGTGCAATTGCCCCTTTCGTATCATTTTGCTTTATGGCGAGTACGGCATCATTATAATGGGTGGCCGCTTCGCGGCTTACTTGTCCCAATACCATCGTCTGAGTTATAGAGGCAAAGCAGAACATTGCCAATGCGACCGTGGTTTTTATATTCATCATAGTTATTACAGATTAGAAGCGGTTAGGAAACGCTTGATTTTTAAGAGTTAGTACATTTACATTGAGATGAAGCAAGAATGAAGCTAAAAATGCTTATCAAACAATTAAGGTTTTGTTATTCGCGCCGATCATCCACGAGATAGACCTAAGAATGAGATTTGACTAAAGACACCGATCGAAAAAAAGACCATATAGACCTTGCTTTGGAGTCCGCTACTCTAGTGTCTACTAAGGATAGTAGGTTTTATTATGAACCCATGCTTAGTGTACATCCTGCAGAGGGAAACACTTCAGCTGTGACTTTTTTGGATAAGACTTTCACGGCTCCCATATGGGTATCATCTATGACAGGAGGAACTGGTATCGCTAAAACGATCAATGAGAACCTAGCTAGAGCTTGTAAAGATTTTGGCCTGGGAATGGGGCTTGGCTCTTGTCGGAGACTCTTAGATAGCGATGATGATCTAGGTGATTTCGATGTGCGCAAGTATATTGGGGATCAACCACTCTATGCTAATTTAGGGATTGCGCAATTGAGTTCATTGATACAAAACAATAATATTGCTGAGGTTGAGAAGATGCTCGAGAAACTCTCGGCTGATGGACTAATTATTCACGTCAATCCAGTTCAAGAATGGTTACAGCCCGAAGGAGATATCATATCGGGACCTACACCGATACAGATCATTGCCGAAACTACAGATCGCTTGAGTTGTAATGTCATTGTCAAGGAGGTGGGTCAAGGTATCGGACCACGGAGTTTGTATGCCCTAATGAAATTACCACTTGCAGCAATAGAGTTCGCAGGATTCGGCGGCACGAACTTTGCCAAGCTAGAAAACCTCCGAGACCCACGCACGCGAACAATAGATCCTATCTGCTATGTAGGTCATGAACCAGATGAAATGATCGATATGGTACATAACATCCTAGATGGTCATCAGGATGATGTAAGATGCAAGCACTTTATCATATCTGGAGGAGTCAAAGATTATCTCGACGGCTACTACTACAACCAGAGATTAAGGTGTAGAAGTATATATGGACAAGCAGCAGGCTTCCTCAAGCATGCTCATGGGGCATATGATGACTTGGCTTATTACGTAGATCAGCAGGTTAGAGGTTATCAATTTGCTAAGTCCTATCTCAGCATAAAACGCCCGAAAGATGGAAAATAGAAAGACAATATCGGGTTTTTCTAAGTTGAACAAACTAGGCAAGATCAAGTGGATTGTTGAGACATTCTTCAGAGATCCAGAGGTAGTGACAGGAGAGCTTAAGAGTTACTGGCTTAAGAATGAAGAGCAACAAAAAATCCTCGACGGCTTCAGTGAGAATACAATATCAGTATTTCCAATGCCATATAGTGTTGCACCTAATTTTGTGATCAATGGTCGGGACTATTGTGTCCCTATGGTTATTGAGGAAAGTTCAGTAGTAGCGGCAGCATCGAGTGCTGCAAAATATTGGATGTCACGGGGCGGATTTACAGCAAAGGTCAACGATGTAGTCAAACTAGGTCAGCTTCATTTTAACTTCAACGGTTCAGCGGATAGGATTGCATTAGTATTACAGAAGCATGAGGCCTATTTCAGAGATAAACTCAGGCCATATACGCAAAACATGGAGGCACGTGGAGGGGGCATCTTAGATTTTCAATTAAAGGAATTTACTGAAGAATCGGGCTACTACCAGATCATGGTGTCTTTTGACACACGTGATTCCATGGGGGCAAACTTTATTAACACCATATTAGAGGAGTTCGCGCTATTGCTTGAATCCAAGATCAAAGATGAGTTTGCAGAACTGTATCAGTATAGCACGATCATGTGTATCCTATCCAACTACACTCCTGACTGTGTAGTTGAGGCATCGGTATCTTGCCCTGTTTCCGACTTAAGAGCATTAGCTGGAGATGATGTTGAAGAACTAGCCATGAAGTTTCAGCAAGCCATACGGATTGCAGAAATTGATCCGCATAGGGCAACTACCCACAACAAAGGCATATTTAACGGCATAGACTCAGTGGTGATAGCAACTGGCAATGACTTCAGAGCTATTGAGGCAGCTGGCCATACTTATGCTGCCCGAGATGGTCAATATAAATCACTTTCGCATTGTACTGTTGAAGAGGGAGTCTTCACATTTGGCTTGAAAGTTCCCTTGGCCCTTGGTACCGTTGGAGGTCTTACTAAGCTTCACCCTATAGCAAAGCGAAGTTTAGAACTACTTGGCAATCCTAGTGCCACGGAATTAATGGAAATAGTTGCATGTGTTGGCTTAGCGCAGAATTTTGCTGCAGTCAGATCTCTTGTTACCACAGGTATTCAGCGAGGACATATGAAAATGCATTTATCTAACGTGCTCAATCAACTCAAAGCGACGGAGCAGGAATTTAATTTGGCCGTTGAGCATTTTAGCAATGAGATCGTATCCCATCGCTCTGTTAAGGAGTTTCTTGATGCGATGAGATTAAAGAAGATAGACTAAGAGTCTTTATTAGATGGAAACCGTTTTTAAAACTTAAATCCTAAAGAGAGGAAAAACCCTAGCGTACGATCATTATCATCGTTAAAGACAAATGTTCGATTAGGATTGAGCTCTTGCAATGATACATCGCCTTCTGTACGGGTGATGTCATTCAGGCCATATTCCGCTCGCAATGAACCGTAGAATCCACGATTGAAATAATAAGAGAACCCCGCAATTAGACCAAAGTCTAGCGATCTGAACTTCTGTTCAAATTGCTCTTCATTTTCAAAGAGATAGTATGCGCCAACCGCACCAGGGATGTCTACATCTTGTCCTTCAACTATTAAGAGTCTAGGGATAAGTAGGGGGTTAAACTCTCCTGGTCGATCAGAGTCAAAATCAAAATCCAAGCCTTGAGAAAAGACATGTGGATTTTCGAGTAGATTTTGATCTCCTCCAAAATTAAGAGTACCTGTGGCTAGAGGATTCAGGAGAAAGCTAATGTATGCTCCAGTAAAAGCTTCCCATTTATTGTTGATTCTGAAATGTAAGGTTTGAGGCAATTGAAGATATGCGAAGGTATGATTGAGTTCTACATCAGTCTGATCCCTTAGGAAAAGCCAATCTTCTCGTGCAGCAGAGATATCAATAATGTTTGTTCCTAATATGAGAGGTCGATAGAAATTATATCCATCGGCTGAGCTAAAATTATACCCAGACCCAGTTTGGTTGTAGATAATCTCAGATCGTATCCCTATAGTTTCTGTAAAGTTCCATTGGAAGTTTAAGCCAAAATGGAAACCTCCAGTAAGTCCAAAAGACTCATCGGCATTTGCTTCGGAGGGTCCGATAAATGTTGATTGGCTCAGACCTGCTCGTATGCCGATGTTATAGTTTTGTCCGTAAGCTGTTGTCATTGTACAAATTAAACAGCATATAGCAGACCACTGTATTAGTGTTTTAATCATAGGATCCAGTAATAGTGGGGTAAAGATATACGACTATTTGTCATAAGCATGTTGAAGCCTTGGAGCGAAGATGCCTTTAACAAAACAATAAAAGGACTATCCCATCTCTGAGACTACCTCCTTAACTTCTGGCACCATTCGTCTTAGCATTCCTTCGATTCCTGACTTAAGAGTCACGGTAGATGACGGACAACCGCTGCAAGATCCCTGCAAAACAACCGTCACGATGCCTTGGTTAAAAGACTTAAACTCGATATTTCCTCCATCCATTTCTACAGCGGGCTTGACATAAGTATCTATGAGCTCTTTAATTTTTGCAACGAGCTCTGCTTCATCACCTGTATATTCTGCGCCTACACCCCTTTCTGCTTCTCTTGCTCTCATCGCCTCTTCGAAGCCATCTTTTAGTATGGCCTTGTCATCTGACACATATGCCTTAATAAACTCCTTAAGCTTGAGCATGATATCTTCCCAAGAGTAGTTAAACTCTTTAGTAATGGTTACGAAGTTGTTGCAGATATATACACCCTTGACATAAGGAAAAGCAAACAACTCTGTTGCAAGCGGAGACCACTCTTTAGCTAAAGACTCCTCTCTGAAATCCGCGGTTCCCTTGTATATGATCTTGTTAGTCACAAACTTTAGAGACTCCGGGTTGGGCGTCTGCTCAGTGTATAACATTACAGGACTTTTAATTGCTGCATCCATAACTTGATGTTTATCTGTTTTAACGGTATCGATGTTAATAAGATCGCAAAGATCGATTATTTCATTTTAATTTTCCTGAATTCTTGATCCAGACCTCTCTTTGTGGGAACGGGATGTCAATATTGTTTGCTGAGAGACGGTCATGGATGGCATATCGCAGGTCGCTCCTTATATCTCCCAGTAATACCGAAGCATTAACATAAGCGAACAACTCAAACAATAGCGCATTATCCCCAAAGTCTTGGAACCGTACGAAAGGAAGTGGGTATTGAGGAATGTCTTTGTGCTCTTCTGCCACTGCAAGCAAGATCTGTTCTACTTGTCTCGGATCACTGCCATATGCCACTCCCACGACCACAGAAAAACGTGTGCTCTTGTGAGCATTTGATTTGTTGGTGACACGATCATTAACTAAAAGGGAGTTAGGAATGATCAATAACTTATTATCGAGAGTCTCAAGGACTGAGGACCGTAATCCAATACGCTTAAGTGTACCAGAGAAAGCATCTAGTTCAAGGAAGTCTCCAACCTTTACCGAGCGTTCGAATAGTAACACTATGCCGCTGAAAAAATCACTTATTGTTTGCTGTAAGGCAATACCTATACCTACGAGCAGGGCAGCAGCGCCAGTCCACACCAAGGTCATATTTACCCCTACAAGCTGTAAGGCGAAGAGAAACGCAAAGAAATAGATCAGGTAACTAAAGAGTTGATTGTAGGCATAGCGCTTACCCGATGCAATCTGTTTGCTCTGATAGAAATTGAAGAAAAATAGGTTAGTAAGAAGCCAGATGAATAGCCTTGCGATTAGCAATACCAATATGGCAACAACGATGTTAGATAAACTAATATCAATGGGGTGGTTATTGGCCCAGGCTTGATAAAATGTAATGTTGAGGAAATCGAAATTCTTAATGATCAAGTACACTGATAGCAAAAGGATTATGTACTGGGCGAGTCTAGAGCCGTTCTTTTCTGTCTTTCTTCTATAAGATGAGCTCTTTATAATTTCTTCATCTATACGTTTAGAGATTATACTATCTAATAATCTCGACAAAACAACTATAAACAATGCAATTAAAATTCGCGAAACACTTAAGCCGAACAACTTATCGGGCACGATCTCATAATCGAGCCTAAGAATGAATACCGAGATGATGATCCATAGTAGTACAGACAGGGCGATCAGCAGTCTCTGGTTGCGAGGTTCATCAGCTTGTACCGTACTATGCCTCGAGGTATAGGCACGTAATCGGCGTTTAGAGATCATGTAAACCACCACTATCGCAGTTGCAGCAAGCAACATAAGCGCTATATCTGAAATAGAAATATAGAATGAGCCGTATTCAAGCAATTTGGTGTTCATAAGTTCTATCACCCGAGTTGGATATATATGAGATATTTCGTGCTAAAAAACTCCTCTTCAAAGTAATCACTTATTGGAGTTACTTCATAGTACTCTTTCTTTCTAATTGAGGATAACTCTGAACTTAGATCTCCTCCTTTCAGGGAGATCATACCATTAGGAATGGCATTACGCTGCTTATGAGAGATGTTTTTTCTAGTCCAAGATAACAGCTTGGTAAAGGGTGCAACGGCTCTATTAATGACGTAATCATATCGATCTTTGATTTCTTCAGCACGTGAGTGGGTTGTCCTAATATTCTCCAAGCCGAGCTCATCGACAATAGCATTGATTACCTTAAGTTTTTTGTTGATACTGTCTACACAATGAAAACTCACTTCAGGAAACAAAATTGCTAAAGGAATACTCGGAAATCCACCACCACAACCGATATCTATAATCTTAGTACCAGGTTGAAATGAGATCCACTTAGCTATTGATAAGGAGTGTAAGACATGTCGCTCATACAGATTGCCGATATCTTTCCTTGAGATCACATTTATCTTGTTATTCCAATCCGTATAGAGTGGTAACAATTGATTTATCTGATGGGATTGTTTATCAGTTAACTGTGGGAAGTACTTTTCAATGATTTCTACCATGTCTTCTTTTTCATCGGCAACAATAGACCCATAAGGCAGTAATAAGCTAGCAATAATATGTCTAAAACGGGAGCCCAATACCATAAGTGCCATTCTTTTAACAACGTCATTTTCCGATGAGCAACCCACCACAAGACAATTGTCCTAATAAGGAACAAGCTAGTGGCAAATAACACATTTACGCCTAAAAAACATAGTCCAACAACTCCGACATAAAACAGCAATTGCGATAAGAACATGCTGATCAATATGACTTGATGTTTAAACTTATAGGAGTAAGCGGTTGTGAGGTGTCTTCTTTTCTGTTGTATTAGCCCAGTTAGTGTTGTTGATGGAATGGAGTAAGTAAAAGAATCTAAGTTTACTCCTACCTTAGTCTCTGGCGATAATCCCGCAATGAATAGATCATCATCTCCACTTTTGATATGGACGTGATCTGCAAATCCCCCATGTTTTAAGAAAACCTCCCTCTTATAAGCTAGATTTCGCCCTACACCCATATATGGGAGACCTATCTTGGCTAATGAGAAATACTGCATTGCGATGAACCAAGTCTCATAGCGAATAAACTTATTGAGGAAGCCAATTTCAGAGCGATATGGCCCATATGCTAGGATTACATCTGATTGTTGTCGACCATTAATAATATCGCTTATCCAGGAAACTGAAGAGGGTTTACAATCAGCATCGGTGGTTATTATCCAAGCTCCTGAAGCAACAGAGATTCCTGTTGTGAGGGCCTCTTTTTTGCCCACTCCGTGATTAGTATAAATCTTAATATTAGCGTTTGCTGAGGCTTGCTTGATGATTCTTACGCTGTCGTCGGTAGAGTGATCATCGACAAAGATGATTTCAAAGTTTGGATAATCTTGGTTAATCCAGTGGGGGAAATGAGCCGATAAGTTAGTTGACTCATTTTTGAGCGCAATAACTAGACTTACAGAAGGAGACCCATCTATTTTCTCAGAATTAGACAGTTGCTTGTTAGATAATCGAGCAAACAATCCAACGAATATCAGCAGTTGGACAACAAATGACACAAGAAGAATACTGAGTAACACAAACGACATCAGCATTCAAAAATAGCCGAGTATCCTTGGATTAATGCTTTTAATGGTAGTAATTGAATGTTGTTAACCGTATATTTGGTGCGTATTCCTCTAAGGATACCGCCATACCTGTGAATGACTTATGATCTAAGTCATTTTTTTAAGATTTGTGATGAAAACGTTCCCCTATTACATATCTGTTGTGTATGCATTGTTAGCGCTGTCTATTGGACTACAAGGACAGACTCAGAATGGTACAGGCTGGTATAATTTCGATCAGACATATTATGAATTTGGTATTGACAGTACCGCCATATACAGAATAGGCTATGAGGAGCTCATCCAGGCTGGCATAGAGGCGGCTGCTATCCAAGGAAGAGACTTGGCCATTTATTCATTTGGAGAACGTATAGAGCTATTCACTACAAATGATGAGCAATGGGCGCCTGGAGATTATTTATACTTTATCGGTCAACCAAATGATGGAAGATTAGATGCAGCGCTCTATGATCAACCAGAGCAAGAGCAACTTAACCTACTATACAGCCTATATACGGACAGGAGTAGTTATTTTTTGACTATTGAGGAACATGATTTTACGAGCTTGAGGTATGAGGAGATCGATTCGGGAATAGATATTAATGGGTTGCCGCCATTAGAAGATTACTATCTACACACTGTAACAGAAGTCTTTTCGGATCAGGCAATCAAGCCTACCTACAACAATCGTGATTTCATCAGGTATTCTGACTATGATGTTGGCGAAGGATATGGATCTGATTTACGACATGAGCATGTGCTCAGGATTCCAATGGAGGATTTAAATCCTTTTGGCATCGATCCTAATATCAGGATTCGCATAGCCACTAATGTTTTTAGCCGCAGCGTATCATTACTGATTAATGGAGAGCTCCTGCGAATTAGGCCTACTGATGGCTACGATGTAGTTGAGTTCAACGAGCGGATCGATCCTAACTTATTGAGGGGTGATACAATTGAGATAACTGTCCTGACTGGAGCTGATGAGAACGAGAGAAGTACTATTGGGTTTTATGAATTAGCCTATTCGAGACGATATAATTTTCAGGAGGTAGCAGCACTTAGCTATACACAGCAGGCTTCGCTCTTGCCGAGACACATCCAAATTTCTAATGGCGAGGGGCAAAATCCTCTGCTGATCAATAAGACAGCAAAACAGATCGTGACTCCTGAGCGAATAGGGCAAGGTATACAGTACGTAGTGCCATCGTCATTTAGTATAACGGAATGGTTTTATCAAGCAGATCCAAGTGACATGCTTGCCGTAGGTGAGATTGAAGCTATTTCATTTGAAGAACAGATAACAGATACTTATACTATCATTTCTCATGAGGCTCTCATGAATGCGGCTCAGGCCTATGGAGCGTACAGAAGTTCAGCTCAAGGGGGAGGATATGATGTTGCGATAATCGATATGAATCAATTGAGATGTCAGTATGGATTTGGTATCGAGCATCATCCCATTGCACTGAAACGATTTCTGGCTGAAGCTATGCAAGGAGATCAAGCACTGGAATATGTATTTCTGCTTGGCAAGAGTCTTGAGTATACTGCGATAAGAGAGGACAGTAATGACACATCTTTTGTTCCGACATGGGGTGTGCCAGGCTCGGATAACCTTCTAGTAGCTAGAGAGGGAGAAAACCACCCAGCGATCCCTATTGGGCGGTTGTCGGCTGTCTCAGAATCGGCAATTACTGACTACCTAGATAAGATTAGTACTCATGAAGCACCACGAGAAGAGACTCAGACCTACGCAGATCAAAATTGGAAAAAGCAGATCATCCACCTAAGTGGGGGATCCTCTGACATCCAAAATCTCCTATTTAATTTCTTAAATGATATGGGAGACGTTATCGGCAATAGAACATTTGGAGCAGACTTGCTGACCTTTAGAAAGACCTCGTCGGATCCCATTCAGACGGCCACGTCGGAGCAAATCATTGGAGCAATCAATGGAGGTTCAAGCATCATTTCATTTTTTGGACACTCGGCTGTAGGCACCTTTGATTTCAGCTTAGAAGACCCTTCTAAATATGACAATGTGGGCCGCAACCCAATCATCTTGTCGTTAGGTTGCCACTCTGGAAACATCCATACCAGCAATACGGGTATTAGCGAAGATTTCGTCCTAGAAAAGGATAATGGAGCCACCATATTCCTTGCTTCATCAGGGACTGCATATATCAACCCGCAGTACAATATGGGTCTCGATTTATATGACCTCATTGGCGAAGAGATGTACGGTGAGCCTATAGGTAGTGTATTGCAACGGGCCCTCGAGATGCGTGCAGACCGAGAGTCACTTTCTTTAGAGACCCTTATTCAGCAATTCACTTTACATGGAGATCCAGCTTATAGGCCATTAATCTTTGATGGTCCCGATTATGTAGTTGATAACGCCTCAGTAAGAGTGAATCCTGATGTAATAACAGCCAGCTCCGAGGCAATTACTATAGACTATGACATCATCAATTTGGGCAGGGCAGTAGATGGACCTCTTGATATCATGTTAGTTCATGAGTATAATGAAGGTAGGATGACAGACACAATCATGACCACAATTGCGGCTCCGCCATTTAGATCGAGTGTATCAGTCGAAATGACTAATCCTGGCTTCGACGCCATTGGTCAGAATAAGATCTTCATATATATTGATCCCCACGACGAGATAGAAGAGCTGCCAGATGATAATGCGGAGCTCAACAATAGACTATTTGACAATGTAGGACAGGAAGGCTTTGACTTTTTTGTATTCGACAAGTCCGCCTCACCAGTATCACCTGCAGACTTCGCAATTATCAATGACCCCGACGTTGAGTTGATTGCTGCCATAAATAACGCCTTTGACTTTGGCGGTCGATATGAGTTGCAGATTGACACCACAGAGTTATTTGATAGCCCAATTCTTACGACCGAAGTAGTAGATAACAACAGCAGCCAGATTAACTGGCGTCCTAATCTCAACTTGCAGCCCGGTACGGTCTATTACTGGCGGATCGCCACTGCTGATGTTGATCTATTCGAAGAGGCTAGAAGATGGCGTACGCAGTCCTTTATTTTTCTTCCGGATAGTCAACCAGGATGGAGCCAGAGTCATTTTTATCAATGGCAGAAGGATGATTTCTATAAATTAAGGCTGGATGATCTTGATCGAATGTTCCACTATGATGAGCGAGAATGGGACATCAGAATTAAGAATCAAATTAGAGACCCTAATGATTTTTGGGTATTCGTTAATAACTCACCTTGGGCGTCACTAAATGCTCGATCGCTGGCACCTGCTATACAGGTGTTTGCATGGCATCCAGAGCAAGTTATCATTTCTAATTCTGGTCAAGACTTTGGCAGTGAACCCCATTCGGTTGATGGATTTATATTTAAGACAGATAGTCTTGAGGGGAGGAGAGGACTTATAGAGTTGTTGGACTTTATGCCAGAAGGCTCAAGAGTCTTTCTGCATACAATGATCGCTGATGAGAATACCACACTCAACATTGATGATTGGTTAGGAGATAGTGACATATATGGAACTAATTTGATAGAGGAATTAGAGTCATATGGTTCCCAGCGAGTGAGGGAGATGTTAACCCGTGGTGCGCTTCCTTTCACCATGATATTTGATAAAGGGACGGGCTTGGTTGTAGAGGATATTGCCGATCAGATAGAAGCAACCATAGACCTAAGTTCTGTTGGTCGAAGTACATGGAGTGAAGGCCAGGTCGTCAGCACTATTATTGGTCCAAGCAATAGTTGGGACAGATTGATCTGGGAAGATGAGACAGCAGGAGAAGATATTTCAGAAGTAAGAATGTATGGTAGGTCTTCGCTTAATGGCAGTGAGACCCTAATCAGAGTTGCTGAAGGAAGGCAAGAGCTTGACCTATCTGGAGTTGATGCAGGGTTATATCCATTTTTGAGGTTAGAGTATGAGATTACCGACTCAGAAAGATCAGCATCACAGTTAGATCATTGGAGAGTGCTGCACCCGGTGTTGCCAGATGCTGCGCTATTTACTTCAGCAGAGGAACCATTCATCCTATCAGATACGATTAATGCTGGCGAAGATTTGATATTGGATTTCAATTTGCTCAACATTAGTTCGACAAAGCTCGATCCAATACTGGTGAGATATCGACTTACAGATGAGGATGGCCGATCTACCGTATTTATAAAGCGCGCAGAAGAAATTCCTGCTAATGGCAAGATCAACTTCTCTGAGACGATACAGACCGACGGACTAGGAGGGATGTATAGATTGACTATTGAACTCAATCCGAACCAAGAGCCATATGAGCTATCAGTGTTGAACAATTTTGGTCAAACAGAAGTGTTCATCAGACCAGATCAGTTTAATCCATTTTTGGATGTAACATTCGATGGGAGGACAATTGCTAATGGCGATGCTGTGGGGCATAACCCACAGATCATTGTATCATTGAGAGATCCGGACTCTTTTGTTTTATTGGATAATCCTGAGGACTTTGCAATCAGGTTGATGTATCCTGAATTTCTGGAACGACGGATAACAGAAATAGATCCTGACGTAACATTTGTTCCAGCAGAAAATCTAGATCATAACGTTGCATCATTTTTAATCAATCCCAACTTGTCCGTTGAAGGCATTTACACGCTTATTGTAAATGCAAAGGACAAATCAGGGAATGTGGCAGGATCGACTGATTATAGAGTCCAGTTTGAAGTAAGAAGTGATGTTGAAGAAACACCATTTAAGATTTGGCCTGTACCATTTCAGGAGGAACTTAATGTTCAGTTTAGCTTAGGTGAAACACTTCCAGATGTGTTTCATCTATCCGTTTACAATGCTCGGGGGCAATTGATCCATCGAGCAAATATAGAAGACTTTGGTACACTGAAGACTGGCCTCAACCGATACCAATGGGATGGTCTCGATCAGAGTGGTCAACCTGTTGCCAATGGGATGTACTACTATGAGGTGATCAACAACCTTCAGAAGAGATCAGAACGATGGAAAGGTTCTATGCTCAAGATGACTGCAGAATAGCTTTATAGTGTGCACGGATTTTACCGATTAATTGAGCCCATGGGGTGATTGCATCAAGGATCCAGTTTTCCCAATAGTATTCCGGTTGAAACAAATGGAATATACCTTTGATAGGACCACCTACCATGCGCCTTATCGTCTTGAGCATGCCCAATGCTTGGTAATCTTTTGGATAGATAGAGTAGCCATCTCTTGCAGTTGCATAGGCGGCACGTAGTTGCCAGGATAGCGAAAGTTTTTGTTTCATGACGAGATGTAAGATGGACAACTTAGGATCATATCCAATGAGATATCCATGTGCTCTCATTTTGTCTTGAACTATATTTTCGGCGGCATAGCCGATGTGTTTCCCTTTCATGCCGATATTGCTTGGAAATCCGCCAATCTCGGCCAAAGCATCTGATTTGATAAAGATGTTACTGCCCCAGTTATATTCATTTTCCTTGAGCAAGCCAACATCATCACGAAGAGTTGGTTTGGAGCCATAGTCCGGACTCATCCAACGTGGTTTAGGATATTTCCACCAAGAGTCGATTCCGCCCCCGAAACAATCAAAGTCCTTGAGATCTATAATCTCCAATGCTCTATTGACGAAATCTTTGGGAACAATAGCGTCGTCATCGAGGAACCCGAGCCAGAGACCAGAAGCATTATGGACTCCAGTATTTCTAGCTACACTGAGCCCCGCAGTAGGCTCAACAATAATCTTGACATCTGTGAGATCGGCTAAGTCTGAAGTTAATTGCTGTTGAGTATCTGGATGATTATTGACAACTAGGACTTCATAGACCTCGGAAGGAATAGAATAAAGCGCTTGTTGGATTGAGGATATGCAGTCTCTGAGCAACTCAACCCTATTATAGGTACATATGATCAGTGACAACTTGATCATTTAACAGGTATATAAATTTCCTCTTTGAGGACTCTTCCTCGCTGAGCAGGCTCTGGCCAAATCTTATCAAAATGAGGTCGAGAGTCTAGCTCATATCGGGATTGTGGCAACCAAGACGAATATAACTCTTGAAAAAACTGAGCAGAGACTCTGCCTTCACTGGTAAAGCAAAGATAGCTTCCTCCTTCTAGGGTATAGGGTTGGAGATCTCCGATTATACTTTGGTCAACTTGTTTTAGCGCTGCCCACTTCTCAAAAGGCCTGCTCGGGTTGAATGCAGTGAAGTATCCTTGAGGATATATCTTGATGTCATATGCGGGCTGGTTCCGGTACTTGACTGAGCCTTTTCTCCAGATCATAAGCTGTTTAAACACTAGTGCAGTCCGATCTTGCACTAAGGACGTCTCGGTAGAAAATCCAATGAATGAGGATTCTTCAAGAACAAGAGATTTATAGGAAGCCAATATTTGTGCGGATTCTGTAGACATATCTTACAAATTGTGCTGTATCGTGCGAAATTATAATTTTGATATCAGATGAGGATATCTGTTATCATACCTGTGTACAATTGTGAGCTATGGCTGGAAGAAAGTGTTGCTTCTGCCTTACAGTTTGATCAGGTTAGAGAGGTCCTGCTGATAGATGACGGTTCTACTGATAACTCCCCAGAGCTGATCAATGATTTGGCAGAAAACGATCATCGAATTGTTAAACTTAGCCACAAGAATCATATAAATAAGGGTCGTAGCGCATCCAGAAACCTAGGGATAGAGGCTGCCACACAACCATGGATTGCCTTCTTAGATGCTGACGATTATTATCTGCCGAATAGGTTTGATGGGATTGATTGGGACAACCACCTTGATGGATATTATGGAACAATAGTAAGTGAGAGCCCTTTCAATCCAGATGAAAACGATCTATTAACGGGGGTGCCCATGATCATTAACCCCGAGCAGTTGTTCGGGTTTCTGACAGAACAATCGGAGCACTATTTCTCTATTATCTCCATGACCATCCGTCGTGAGAGCCTGTTGAGTACCACCTTGTTTGATGAGCAGCTTATGGTCGGGGAAGACACAGATTTAATCTGGCGACTCGCTCATGATCTAAACTTAGCTCGGGCTAAAACGCAAGATTCAATTGCGGTAAGGAGGGTACATGAACCTAATAATGAGAGAGAGGATTCTGAAAGAGTGAGTTTTTATGCTAAGTGGTTGAACCATCCGCCCTATCCAATAACAGAAGTAGCACGTAAGCGTATGTTTTATGCTTATGAATATTATAAAGCACCCACCGATCAGCGGTCAAGGTTTTATAAAAAATTAGCGTATACGAAATGGAAGCTAAGCAAGAAGTGATCTATAGATTTCATTGAGTTGCAGAGCAATTGCAGATGAAGAAAATCGGTCTATTACTACTTGACGGATTTCATTAGACCTGTAAGCTTGATAGTCATAGTATATCTTTTCAATTCCCTCAGACAAAGCAGAATCACTCTTTTTCTTCAGCAATATTCCAGTTTTAGGTGTTATAATATCTCGTGCTCCGCCGTTGTCATAACTTATTACGGGTATGCCTGTTGCCATGGCTTCAATAAGAATAATACCGAAGGTTTCTGAGTTGCTTGGGTGTATTAATAGGTGGGATTGCATCAGAAGTTTACTGATTTCTTCTTGGGGCTGTCGCCCGTGGAATGTGGCGCTGACACTTGTAGCGTTAGCTAGTCTCTCGAGAGAAGCTCTTTCTGGTCCATCACCGATAATGCTGAGGTGATAATCCATGTTAAGGCGGACACAGGCTTTTATCAATTTGTCAAAACGTTTTCTCTCGATGAGATCACCGATTGCTATTAATTTAAAGCCATCACCAGGTGTAGACCTATTCTTCGGAATGTTAAAGAGATCCACGTTGACAAAATTTGGAACAACTTGTGTTTCAACCTCATATTTCAACTTGATGATATCTGCTAGTTTTTGTCCTACAGCAAGGACAGCGTCTGCATATCTATAAGATTCTGAGGCTATATCGTCGTGAGTCTTGGAGAGCTTGTTTTCTAACACTTGTGTCGAGTGCTCCGTAATGACATAAGGGATTTTAAACTGTTCTTTTATTTCCATGGCGACCCAACCACCAAGAAAGGTATGAGCGTGAATTATATCAGGATACCCGACACGATCAATATATTTAAAGACTTCAAGACAAAATTTTTTGCGCCAAGAGTTCATACCGTAATAACCTCGTCTGGGAATAGACCAGTATCGAGAACTAAACTCATGGTGTTGCCTGGTATATTCTGGTGTGTTAGCTCGTATCACATTATTAAAGTTCTGTATGCTAACATCAGCATGTACTATGTCCATATCAAAAGCTTCTTTGCGTAGCAAGTCGACTTGATACTTGATAAAATCTCCATTATTGGGAGACCTTTTTGAGGGGTACCAACCAGGTATAATCAGAACCTTTATGTTTTTACCAGAGTGAATCTTAATCGATTTATTTAGTTTGGAGGCGTGACTCTAAAAGATAGCAAAATAGATATAAAGTTTTCCGTCATCATCCCTTATTACCAGCAGAAAATTGCTTTAACTAGTTGTCTGAAAGCGTTGTCTGCACAAGATTATAATGAGGATATAGAGATACTTGTTGTTTATCATCTGGGTGAAGAGCATATAGATCAGCTTAAAGATGATTACCCAAGAGTGCTATGGGTCGCAAATGACCAAAGGCCCAATCCATATAAATCCAGAAATTTGGGGGCCCGAACAGCATCAGGTATTTATCTATGTTTTATAGATAGCTCATGTTTTCCGAGATCTAATTGGTTAACCGAGTTAAATACATTCATTATTCAAAATCCAGAGACACAGGCTTTGGCAGGTAAGATAGAAGTCATTCCTAAGAGTGCTGCACTGAAAGATCAAGCTCATGGCGTGCTTTATCTGAACAATAGGAAAAATGTAGAAAGAAAATATGGCGTCCCGGCAGGGCATTTGATAACAAGTAAGTCTTTATTTGAGCAATATGGAGGCTTTGGAACAGATACAGTATCAGGCAATGACATTGTTTTCACCAGGAAGCTAATAGAAAATGGGGTTGATATAGAATACGTTGATGAAGCGGTTATAGAGTATCCAGGTAATAGTTATGACACTCTTACCTCTAAAATGTCTAAGTACGCAGAAGGTGTAGCATATCATAGCAATAGATCAAGAAAGTCTTCCTTTTATGGGTTTTTACCAATGAGATTAGGCCTATTCAATGAAAACTTGAAATACCGCAATCTTGATCATCTTGGGTTAATTAAAAAGATCAGATTGTGGTTCGTGGTATGGGGATTAAAGATTCGCTTTAATCTTGGGGTTATACAGGGACGATGATGTCGGTGTTATGGACCATGGTGTGATATGGGATGAACACATCATATCCTTTGTCAACGAAATATGCTTTGGTTTCTGATTCTGACATTTTAGAAGCTACCATCACGAAATCTCCTCCCCAAGCACCTAATGATTTAATCGAGCCCTCGAAGTCCGAAAAGCGTGTGTCTTTCACACAGTCCATTTTGAGCTCTTTGGCCAGTAGCTTCTCATGAGTATCCATCGTGTTCATGAATTCCTTAAGAGTCTTGTCTGACAGGGCCTTTTCTGTGAGTTGAGTAACCTCTTTGGCGAGAGCTTTTCGCCTTTTGACATTTTTGGAATAGTGATAGATGGCTGACTCGCTACTTTGTTTATTCCCTAAATACACGAAGTATACTTGTGATAAGAAGCGAGGGTCAAAATCAATCTCTTGATAATTGAGTTCATCTTCACGAAGCTGGTAGGTAATGGGACCATCAGCTTCGGCACAGGCTATATCATAACCACTGCCAGATGAAACTTTAAAATGTAAGTGAAATGGATTTATTTGTGCCCAATTAGCAACATTATTTATCAATGTACTACTTGAGCCTAGACCCCATGTAATGGGAAAATCGATTCTGTTGATGGCCTTGAAACCATTCCACTTATTGAGAAACTCGGTATTATACCTTACCGCTCCTTTCAAGAGTTTTTGGATGAACTTTGAGGTTCCCTCGTCAGAAGTTCGGACTGCCGAAAAATCGTACAATGAAATTTGGGACTCAAACCACAATTCTCCGTTTTGATCATAGCACTCCCAGATTAGGTCAGAACCTCTATGAGGTTTGATTTCTAATGACTGGCCTTTTTTACAAGGAATGGCAACGGCCTTGGCACCGTCGATAACAGCGTACTCACCAAAGAGTAGCAGCTTACCATGACTGTTATACAATTTTTTAGACACCAGCTAGACTTATTCCCGTCGAAGATAGAAATATATCAATACATGAAAATAATTTGTATATGAAATTTTTAATTATTTGTCAGCACAACTTTGATGAAGGGGCTAAATGGTTAAAATTAAGTATGCTGTTTGATGATTTACGAATGCATTTCAAACGCAACTCTAACGGCAACTTTGACTGTAATTTTTCTGAAATTTTCATAATCCACAGCTGGAGCGCCCGAATTGTTGTACGAGGCTTTGAGTGCGCGTGCTTCTGTTTGTACTAAGGGTTTTATGCCTGCATTTTGATCTATTTCGATTATAGTAAGCGGCAGACCGATCTTTTGATCGTATACTTCGGCGAGAGCATGAGCTTTTTCTTTGGCGGATCGCAATGCTTCTTTCTGTGCGGTCAATCTGTGTTCATCGATGTCATGATTCACGAGTTTAGTAATATTCATGCTCTTTATACCACGAGTTTTAAGTGTATTGCTGAGCTCGTTTGTACTGGCGATATCTGATAGTTTCAAGTCAATGCTCTTACTAATGAGGAAGTCCTTACCACGTTGTCTCCAATAGTTGCCAGACTGCTTGAGAGTAATCTGACTCATAGCTATTCCATAGGCTTTAAGCTCATTGATGAGGTCATTTTCGATAGAAACAATGTCTACTTTAGTTTTATAGTCTTCCCATTTTTTACCCTCGAACTCTTCTTCCCAGTATTCCTCAAAATTGATTGTGAAGTGTACTTCATCTGGCTCAACTATCATGATGTGTTCGCCTGAAACCTCTATAGTTTGAATAGGACCTGTTGTGTTTTGTGCCATAATGATTGAGCTAAGTGTAACTATTAATGCCGTAATAATCGTTTTCATTGTAATCAATTAATAATATTAAGAATGACTGTCTATACCTTAGACGAGAATATTCAGAAAGATTGTACAAAGTTGCAGGCTTTAAAGAAATATTAAATACTATATACTGTCTATATGCGTATCGTGCTCATAATTCTTTTTTTGGTAGGCCTAGGGTTCTGCGGTTGGTATGCCATGGATCTTCACAAAGAAGTCATGACTCGCAAGGCTCACAAAGAAGATCTTGCAGAGATCAATAGAGTGAACTATGAATTATTTAATGTCGAGTTATGGAAGAAAGAGGCACTAGCAATTTTTGAAAAAAAGATCAAGGAATTCGAGATCTCAAGTACTATGTATGGATTTCTTGATCAGCAAGTTCAGGGCTATCTCAATACCATGTATGATCGATATATAGAGTCAGGCGAGCTTGTTGATTTAATCATTGACGAGGTCGAAAAAGGGGGAAAGGTTCCTAAGTTGTTTCTAAATGTCATCAAAACTAACGTGGTAGAACAGATTGACCAAATAGACTTGAGAAAGCAAATTCCGGGTTTATCTAAACAGGTTGTGGATGAAATACGTGCTAATGAATCACTTATCAAGACGTATATGCAGCGCGAATTGCTCCGATTGGTCCTTGATGATTCGGCACAAAAGATTTCAGATAGAAGGCAGTTTATTTATGATCGATATACCAAAAACAATCTTGAAGATACAGAACAGTTTCTAACAGATGAGATCGCACAGCGAGACATGAGAATAGCGCAAAAATTCACTTTCCTATTGTTTGGACTGGGGGCGTTGCTGTTGTTGTGCATAATACTATATAAGCTTTCATTTGAGTGGGCTACTGGCGGCCTTACATTAGTGTCTATATTACTGCTAGTAATGGGAGTTACGTTGCCAATGATTGATATTGATGCACGGTTGGATTCGTTCGTATTCGAGCTGTTGGGAGAACCAATATCCTTTGATGAGCAAGTGATTTACTTTCAGAGCAAGTCTATTGTAGAAGTTACCAAGACCCTATGGGATAGCGGAGGAGTAGACTTAAAAGCAGTTGGAGCATTGGTTTTATTATTCAGTATTGTCTTTCCTTTCATTAAGTTGTTGCTGTCTGCAGGTTATTTGTTCATGAACTCGCTTAGATCAAGCAAGTTGGTGCAGAACATTATTTTTCACCTTGGAAAATGGAGCATGGCAGATGTATTTGTCGTCGCCATATTTATGGCATACATAGGAATGTATGGCATTATTACTTCACAATTAGGGGCGATTAACAACAGTCGACAAGGCTTTGTAATAGAGACGTTGAATTATAGTCGTCTGGCTTTGGGAGCTTTCTTTTTTACAGCATATACGATCATATCAATCATCATTGGCATAATCATTAACAGGCGTGCTTTGGAACAAAAGTGATGTATGATGAAATATTGAATACGAAAAATTTATAGAATCTAAAGCATCTTCACCCTATCCTTCACCGTCACCATCTTATCTTTACCTCGTAGGTACAAGAAATCCCAAAGGTAAAACAAGTGTCGGTCACATGATCTTCTATAAGACAATCATACAAGGAAGGCTCTCATTTAATAATGAGAAGAGTTTCGGCAAGGTGCATAAGATGTTTGAGTACCGCACAGAAACGTATTACAAAAATGACGTCCTCGTCGATCAAGAAGAAATCTTTAATGATGAGGTTCTAACACTATCAATTCCAAGATTTGTAGGAAATGCCTCCGAGAAGAGCTTTAGGAATACTGTAAGCCTATTGGAGTATTGTTCTCAATTTGCAGTATCTGGTGAGATTAATGCATGGATGATCAATGAGGGCAAGGTTATTAATTATAAAAATATTCAGCCAGATAGTGACAAGGCTATAGTCATGCAATTCAGGAAGGCTGATGAGTTCTTCAGAATAGGACACGATGAAGAGGCTCTGGAGGCATTAAACCGTACACTTGAGAAATATGATGCCCATGCGCAGGCTTATGAGCGCCGAGGATGGGTTAATATGCGTCTTAAGAACTATAGTGATGCACTATATGATTTTAATAAAGCCATCAAGATTGATGACTCAATAGCATTTGCTTATCATGGCAAAGCGATTATCGCTCGAAATGAGGACAACCTCGAAGAGGCGATTAAAAACTTCGAACTAACGCTTAAAAAATCAGTAGCCCTTGAAGCTCTTTATTGGAAGGCAAGGGTGAAAAAAGCGGAGTGTCATATCAATAGAGGGGAGTGGGATAAAGCAGAGTTCGACCTCCGTTTCTTCACTAAAAGGAAGTTTAAAGAAGGAGACAAGAACTTACGCAAGAAAGCATATGGTCATATGATGTATAGCTATGTGCTACTTCAGAAAGAAATGGCCGCCGAGGCTTTGGAGCAGATAGACTTAGCTTTTGAAAACTATGCTGAAGACTCTAAAGGGTTTACTCCAGCTAAAGGACATTACTATCGTGCTTTGATAAAGCAGGCGCTAGGTAAAAAAGACTTTAAAGATGAGCTAAAGAAAGCTCAAGAGCTAGGATCTAAGAAAGCTGAAGAGCTATTAGCCCAAGTCTAAAGAACTAAGACCTCATAATATTAGGTTATAACATTATGCCTAACTATCTCACGATCTCGCCATTGTTGTTTCTCTTGTTTTTCATCTCTTGTGGAGGACCTAAATCAATAGATTACCAAGAACTGTTAAAGACATCTCAGGCGTCTTTAAAAAGAGGGTTATACGCTGAGGCCCTAGAGGGGTTTAGTACATTGAAGGATACTCCGCAGTATTACAATGATGGACTCCGAGGAATAATTGCTGTATATGAAGACCAGGGTAAAGTGGATCAGCTTTTGCCACTCCTTACACAAGAGAGTGAGCAGAGAAATAATCGATTTTTATTAAGTGCCTTAGGAGGGCTGTATCGCGATCAAGGTGACCTTACCAATTCGCTTAAATACTATGAGCAGTATTTGTCTGAGTTGTCTGATGGAAGCCAGAATGTATCTCGAGTAAACAACGTTATTTCTGAACTCAAGTATTCAATTGGTCTGTTGGACAATCCTCATGACGTAACGGTCCGTAAGCTTGACAAACCAGTGAATAGCGGATTTTCGGAGTATTCTCCAAGCTTTACTCTCGACGAGGAGAGACTGATCTTCACTCGTAAGATACGAGGCCAAGAGGATCTCTATCAAGCAGAGCTCATCAACTCTAAATATGTAGTTAACCCAATTGAGGCGGTAAACACCAGAAAATACAATGAAGGAGCGCAGTCCATATCAGGAAATGGTCTAAAACTAGTGTTCACTCATTGCAATGAGAACTATGGATATGGAGGTTGTGATCTATATGAATCAAGAAATATCAATGGAGGTTGGTCTAAGCCTCAAAACATGGGCCCTGTGATCAATGGAACTTCTTGGGACACTCAGCCATCATTAAATGCGGATGGGACAGTATTATATTTTGCAAGCACTCGGCCTAATGGATACGGAGGGAGTGATATATGGAAAAGTACAATCGATGCTCAAGGAAAATGGGGTGAACCAGTTAATATAGGAGATGAAATAAATACATCTGAAGAGGAGCGCTCTCCGTTTATTCACCCTGATGGACAGACTATATATTTCAGTTCTGAAGGACATCAGGGAATTGGTGGATTTGACTTGTTCCTCAGTCGGAATGAAGATCGAGGTTGGTCTAAACCAGAGAATATAGGTGCTCCAATTAATACCGTCTATGATGATCATGACCTGATCGTTAGTACAGATGGTAGGCGGGCCTATTACTCTCGCCAAGACTCTGGAAGTACCGATCGCAATATTTATGAGATAACCCTACCCGAATCAGTAAAGCCTCTACCGACAGCTTATCTCAAGCTATATGTGTTGGATGAATCTGATAACCAACCATTGATGGCTGAGATAGTTTTTGATGATGTAGAAACTGGTGAAGGAATCAAGTCTCTAATGACAGATCAATTTGGGCGATTGTTGACGGCTCTTCCAATCGGTCGAAACTTGGCAATACATGTAGAACTTGAAGGCTATCTGTTTCATTCGGAAAACATTCATTATCCAGAGTTGAGACATGGCCAAGATCCTTATATAGACACCATTTATCTGCAACCGATTGAGGAGGAAGCGATTGCAGTAGATGAAGCACCGTCGATCATCTTGAAAAATATCTTTTTTGATAGTGGAAGCGCGGATTTAAAGGCTGAGTCACAGCAAGAGATTTCTTATATACATGCATTACTAAATAGCGACCCAACTATACAAGCAACAATTATAGGACACACTGATAATGTTGGGTCTGAGTCTGACAACCAAATACTATCGGAGCGACGGGCTGGCGCTATTAAGTCAGCTTTAATTAATAAAGGTATTGCTGCGGAGAGAATCAATACATTAGGAAAAGGGGAGTTTGACCCAATTGCCGATAATGCCACTGACGAGGGAAGAAAAATCAATCGTCGGACTGAACTAAAAATCAACAGAGACTAGCCAATGCCAAAAAGGAGAAAGAAAATAATCGAAGGCGTTAAGGCCATTGATTTAGGAGATAAGGGCCAGACCATAGGAAAGACTCCAGAAGGAGAAGTAGTAATAATAAATGGTGGATGTGTACCAGGAGATATCATCGACTATGTCGCGCTTCGCAAGAAGAAGGGACTTAAATTTGGGATCACTAAGCAGGTGGTCGAGTTTTCTCAAGATCGAGTAGAGCCTGTTTGCCAACACTTTGGTACATGTGGAGGATGCAAATGGCAGAATCTTGGTTATGAAGCGCAGCTCAAGTACAAGCATCAGTATGTGGCACAGTCAATCCGACGACTTGCGAAAGATGACCAAGCCAAAGTCTCGGAAATTGTCGGCTGTGATCAACTCTATGAATATCGCAATAAACTTGAGTATTCGTTTAGTACCAAGCGGTGGCTCACTATTGAAGAAATTGAATCGGGCCAAGATTATAGCACTGAGCAAGGTCTTGGGTTTCACGTCGCAGGAGCATTCGATAAGGTCCTCAATATTGAGAAGTGCCACCTCCAAGATGATTATACTAATAAGATTAGGAATAAGATCAGGGCTCTTGCCAAGGAGCATGAATGGAGCTACTATGATATACGCAATCATCATGGTTTATTGAGAAATGTCATGATCCGCAATACCTCAACGGGTATGTGGATGTTCACGATGATATTTGGATCGGATGAAGAAGAGATGATAAAAAAGTTCTTCGATATACTGATGCCATTCTTCCCAGAGATTAACGCTTGGCACTATATCATCAACACTAAAGCGAACTCCAGCATAGCTGATTTGCCATCGGTACATGTTGCTGGAGATGAAAATATTATCGAGCATATCGGCGAACTGAAACTTTATATCAGCCCCAAGTCTTTTTTTCAAACTAATAGTTATCAGACCCAGAAGCTATATGATATTGCTAAGAATCTTGCGGGCCTCGAGCCTACAGATATCGTATATGATCTGTATACCGGTACTGGAAGTATAGCGCTATATCTCGCATTTGATTGCAGACGAGTAGTTGGGATAGAGCAGATACCAGAAGCGATAGGAGATGCTCATCAGAATGCCGTCTTAAATAATATCACCA
>CAZAXY010000032.1:0-30418 GCA_964489125.1 uncultured Saprospiraceae bacterium | reverse complement strand
TCTATTAATTACTTGCAAAACCTATCTAAGGTTACCGTAGGTTTTGTTCAACAAGCGATATAAGGGCATACTTCGTACAGCCCTATATCGCCACTTCGTTGACACCTCACACCACCAACTCCTTATCACTCGACTTCAAATAGCCTAATCGATAGGCATTGCTAATCATCTGTGCAGTATTCTTACTGATAAACTTCATGAGTAGATTCTCTCGGCGTTTATCCACAGTGCGTTTCGATATATTAAGCTTGTCTGCAATTTCTTTATTAGTATGTCCATTGCAGATGTCGTAGAGGACCGTTTTTTCACTTTCAGAGAGATATAATGGGTGGCAGTATGGTAAAATACCGTGGCGAGTATTTTTCATAAGTTGATCGAGTATTTAATCTGTATGTTAATATAAGACATTAACATATATGAAGTACATAACTTGAGTTATAAATTTATTACTTGAATTGTAGTAGACATTTTTTGCTCCTTAAAACAATGAACATTGTATCCCATATAGTATACATTCTGACGGAAGGTGCTCCCTTAAGAGATGTTGATTTGGATAAAAACCTGAACGTTTCTTATACCCTTTTTGCTTTCGTCTTAAATCACATTTAATGAGAAGAGAAATACATTGCTCTTGAGATTCGTAATGATATATTTTCTTGTTGCGAGCCGTGGAGCCTATCCTACCCCATCGAGTGATGATATTATGATTGATGGCGTCTATGATAATTTCATACCATCGATATCTATTCTGCAGATTATTAATACTGCTGTAGTAATAGTAGTTAACCTTATTCATGCTCGTGCAGGAAGTCATAGATCATATCATCTATCAGCCAGGAAATCTTTTGTTCTTTGTTCTCGGCGTATGTTTTAAGCTTTTCAAGATTATGTGCATTCAAGTATAGTGTAACGGCAGTATTGGATTTTTTAATACTACGCTTGTTAGGGTCCTGGAGACCCGAGTTCTTTTTCTTTTTTGCTGAAATGCGGCTCTTAGGCGATACCTTAGTTGCAGGAACTGGTGCGGACGACTCCTTAGATGGAATAGTTTCGATTTTTGGCGGCTCCTTTGTAATAGGTGGTGGTACAGATTCTACCGTTGGCACTTCGGTGGCCTTTTGTAGTGGTTCTACCCTACTCTTTCCTGTCAGTGCGGCAAGACCGCTACTGCTAAAGCTTTTCTTCTTACCCATTATTGATAATTTCTGTAGTTAAATTCATGTAGTCCTCTGCCCCATTACACTTGCGATCATACGTAAAGACATCTTGTCCATTGGCTATTGCCTCAGGAATTGCGATATTCTTTCTTATGGGCGTATCAAATACTCGATCACCTGCATGATCTATAAGGCTTTGAGCAATATCTCTATGTAATATATTACGACGGTCAAATTTTGTGATGAAGATCCGATCTAGTGTCATCCCGATTTTATCTAGTGCTTGCTCTAATACTGAAAACCCCTTTAGGGCCAGATATTCAGGCTCTACAGGAACATAGATCACGTCAGAAGCCACCAGAGCATTAATAGTCAGCAGACCCAAACTTGGTGGACAATCCATAATGATATAATCATATTGATCCCGGACCGCATAAATCAATTCTGTCAATCGCTCCTCTCTCTTAAACTCTGCAGACATCTCTAATTCTGCTTTGTTTAACTCTATACTAGACGGTACGAGATGCAGATTGTCGTTAACAGGAGTTATTGGCAGAGCGCTTACTCGCTTAGTGATCGCATCATATATGGTCTGTTCTTGATCGAATATGCCAAACGATGTTGTCAGATTAAATTGAGGATCCATATCCAGCAACAAGACCTTCTTGCCCTTAGAGGCCAGTGCAGCTCCGATATTCATTACACTTGAGGTCTTTGCTACCCCGCCCTTAAAATTACAGACCGCTATGACCTGATTTTCGTTTCTTGCCATCTTATTAATAGCTTGTTGTTTTTCTTTGATTCTAAGCCTACTTTGATAGGCACGAGCGCATTTTTAATGTTCTCGCCTATAATATCAGCTGTTTTGTCATTTATTCTCTCAGTGGCGATTACCGTACTTACATATATATGACATCCATTGTACAAATATATGATGATTATATTACATATGTATAAAACACGTAGTATAAATATCATATAGATGCATGAGGTTTATCTTATAGTAATTTGTATGTATATAAGCATGAATTCTTATAAACATAAGATGCATATGTGATTATCATCATATAAATATAATAAATATTATGATTATCATAAGTATAAGCGCACGTATTATCATACGTACGAAATGCGCCTATTGATGCGTATGTAATAGTGCGTACCACATCAGCGGCATTTCTCCAACATTTGCTACATGCCTGAGGAGAAAGAAATATATGACCTTGCCCTGAAGATAATCGGAAACCGACTAAGAGAAATTCGACATGATAAAGGCTACACCAATTATGAGAAGTATGCCTTCGCTCATGACCTCAACAGAAGCAAGTATGGCAAGTACGAAAATGGCAGTAACATGCAATTAACCACACTCCTTAAGATCCTTATTAAAGCAGACATCCATCCAAATGACCTATTCAACAATATCTGGGAGGATATTATAGCACTGAGCGAGATAGAAGGGTAGGGGAGCAACTTTAAGAATGCGATGTATTTGGTCATCAATAGTTAATTAGGCTCAACCGTACTGAATAATTATTCCAGTGTTTTTATTTTGAGGTCTTCGATCAAATTTATTGGTATGAGCCCCTCACTGCGCACAATCATATTTTACATCGTCTTATTAATATTTTTATTGATTGGACTATTGTCTTGTCAAACTACAGAACCAACTAGAGAAATATCTAACCTGGAAGAAACTGCGATTGGACGAGCTGAACACGAGTTCATGATGACACGTGATGTCAAAACCAATTCGATTCCAGCACATAGATTGTTAAAAGCGAAAGAATATGTTGACAGTAAACTCCTAAAAAAAGCAGCAATACCTTTCATGAATTGGGATGAGAGGGGACCTTCTAACATAGGTGGTAGAGTCCGTGCTCTTTTAATTGACAAGCGAGATCCATCTGGTAATACTGTTTGGGTTGGGGGAGTGTCTGGGGGGCTTTGGAAAACAACTGATGGCGGTAGTACATGGAATCATATTGATGACCACTTTTCTAATTTGGCTATTACTACCATCGCTCAAGACCCTACAAATCACGACATTTTATATTTTGGAACGGGTGAATCTTTTACAATTCGTTCTGCTGACGATTTTACAAATCAACATTCTCGGATTCGGGGAATGGGAATATGGAGATCAACTTTCATAAATGGACAAGATATATTTTCACACCTTCAGTCGACCATTACTGACGATTTTCAGTTCGTAAACAAACTGATCGTAACTAATACTGGGACTTTAATTGCTTTTACTGGTCATCCGAATCGAGCTGGAGGGGGGATATATAGTTCAGATTCAAATGGTGCTTCTTTTGTAAAGGAAACAACAACAAATAATCTATTCGTTTCAGATGCCGAAATCTCCAGTACAGGTGCAATATATGGCGCTATTGCCGAAAACGGTATTTATGAACGGAAGCGACTCAATTCTTCTCACATATGGGAATTGAGATTTGCGGCTCCTATAAACTCAGGACGCATCGAGTTCGATATTGCACAGTCATTTCCAAATATAATATATGCACTTATCGAAGATAGAACTAACTCCACTACAACCAATAAACCTTATGTAAAGAGGTATTTCATTGGCGAAGGATTAGAAGAAGACGTGTTAGTCCCACAGTGGTCAGACTTAAACCATGAGAATCAAAGAGATGAAAATGGAAATTTTAATTGTGTTTTAGAAGATGATTGGGCTGGCGGACAAGGATATTATAATCTCTCGGTCGGTATTAATCCTCAAAATCATCATCATTTATTTTTTGGAGGTATAGACTTATTCAAAATATCTACAGAACAGTCAATCGCATCTGTATCTCAAATTTCAAGTTGGTTTGGAGGATGTGAACTTGACTCAGTTCATGCTGATCAACACATAGTGCAATTCTTCGACAACGATACAGTCTGGTTTGCAAATGATGGGGGAGTGTATAAATCAATTGATGGCGGTACCACCATAAATTTTCAAGGAAACGGGTTAAATATTACTCAGATGTATTCAGCTGATATAAATCCTTTTCACACAAGTCAAAGCGTAATTGGAGGAACTCAGGACAATGGTAGCTTTATAATTAGACGTGCCACCGATAAGATCGCCGAAAAATTCTTATCTGGGGATGGAGGCTTTGCACATGTCAGTCAATTAGACTCTAATGACTTCATTATTTCATCACAGCGTCATTTTTATAGATCAAGATATTCCACTTTAGATTTACCTGATGACAACTCTCTATTTATAAATCCTACTGATTTATCTGATTTTGACAATGTGCTATATATCGCTAATGGACACGGGAGTTATATTCGTTGGAATAATCTGGAAGATTCTTTAGATTATGATATGGTTGATATAATAGGGGTCGATGAACAAATAACTGCAGTCAGAGTGTCTTCTAACGTTCCTAACAGGGTATATCTTGGATTACAAGGTGGCCAAGTTATACGTGTAGATGATGCCCACATTGGGACAGAGGTGCAGGCCGATCTAATATTTGATGAACCTGGCATAGGCGATTGGATTTCGTGTATTGAAATAGCCGAAGGAACTGATGACGGTAGGGTGCTAATCACTTCGTCTAACTATGGCGAAAATAGCGAAAGTGTTTATTGGACTAACTTAGGAGAATCAGAAAACCCACCATGGTTACCTATAGAAAATAACTTACCAGACATGCCTGTCAGATGGGCGATGTTTAATCCCTTAGATTATGACCAGGCCTTTATCGCTACGGAAATGGGTGTTTGGTCGACGGATAATATTGCTGGTGTAACCACAGAGTGGAATCCTACAAACGCTGGACTCGCCAATACCCGAGTTGACATGATCAAATATCGTCGATCAGATAACCGTATCGTTGCCGCTACGCATGGGCGCGGGATATTCACCTCTGACGACCTTTTTTGCATAGAGGATGATATGTTCATGAATACTTCTTTATCAGGTGATCATATTGCAGCGAATAGTATTACTGCCGTTGATAATGTTATTGTAGATAACAATTCATTACTTTCCGCACCTACTGTTATGCTGAATTCTAATTTTGAAGTTCCACTTGGTCAAGAGCTCGTTATCCAAAATGACGGATGCGAGGTTTATGAGATAGAACCTGTAGTTGATTGCCCTAATGCTGATTTGTCTAATGGCCTTGTAGCATATTATCCATTTAATGGGAATGCTAATGACGAGAGTGGAAATGGACATCATGCATCATCCGTAAACGCTTCATTGACGGAGGGCCTTGATGGCAGGGTTAATTCTGCGTATAGTTTCAACGGAATGGGCGATTTCATAACAATTACTGATGATATTGCATCACTTGGGATTATAGGTAACCGTCATCATACAGTCTCTCTTTGGATTAAGCCAACTGGGGTTTCAGCAACTAACGCAAACAATATTTTTATATCTGACTATGACCAGTATGGAACAAGTAATGTTGATGGTGGATGCTGTGACGACAATTATGATATCAATTTAGGCTATAGATCCTCTCAAGTATTTGATTATGCCATAAGAAGAAACAATACTACTAATCATAAAATCTCGACTACAATCGCTCCATTAAACGAATGGTATCATATAGTGCAAACAAAAGATCAGGATTCTATTTACATAAGAATAAATAACCGGCATGTACAGTCATTAAAAATTCCACACAGAGATTATGCTGGAACAGGCAGATTGACTATAGGGTCTGTAGCTCTTGATTGGACTACTCCGCCACATTTTACTGGTATTATAGATGAGTTAAGATTATATAATCGAACTCTTTGCGAAGAAGAAATCACGGAATTGTACAAAGTAGCTCTTGATCAATTAGTAGATGAATTTGTGTTTAGTTTAAGATCCTCCCAAGTTAGCAGTTCAGTGATAGTAGCCAATGGCAAAAAATATCTTATAAAAGTAGATGGCACGTATACTGTATGGAAACAAGGTGATTTTTCAACCAGTTGCGGTGAGATAGAACCTCTTGTAACATACCCCTCAAATGATAATAGCAGGACTTGTTGTGCAACTCATGATGTGGCTTTCAATTTTGCACTACCTGGTTTTCGTTGTCCCTCATCGGATTTACCGTCCAATTCAGTCGGTGTTAAATTCAACTGGGGTATAGGTCAACTAGATGTTCACTCTATATCCTCTCAAAGTTATAATCAGAATCATCTATATGAATTTGAAATTATCGGACAGGGCGAACAACTTTCTTTACATTTTTCCGATAATAATTTTAACGATAACTGGGGAAGTCTTAAAGTTCAGATCATTGAACAATAGATAGTAGTCTTCCTATCTCACTTATGACATGGCCTTTTATACTCGAATAGAGTATAGAGATAATCCGCTTCTATTCTCCTTCGGAGACATTAACTTGCAGATTCTACTTAAATCCCCTCTACCTCCTTATCCACCTATCTGGATGGCGATGCTCATGCACTACTGCCAGTATGGTAACCACATCACGATCAATCCTAAATATGACATGATATTTAAACCGCTTTAGGTACATACGACGGAACTTGCCACGAACTCTAATAAATAGCTCTGGCGCTTCTTCTAAATGCGTGAGGTACTCCTCGAACTCTGATATGAAAATAGTAGAGTAGCTTTCCGAAATTTCGTGTAGATAATCAATGATATCGATCAGATCTTGCTTAGCAGCTTCAGCGATGACTACAGCGTAGCTCACTTTCCAATCCTTTCTCGTAATACGCCCACCACCTCCTGTGCAGAGGACGTCTTCATGGTGCCGTCGTCTATTGCAGTCGACCGTTTTTCAATTTCTGTCCACACCTGATCGGGTAGGGGATCCAATACGGTTTCATTGCTTTGGAGCATATCGATATACTGCCGTACATCGTCCTGTTCAGTAGGGGAGAGCTGCGCTATGCGCTGTTTAAGTTCCTGTATGCTCATAACATGAAGATACAGCTTTTTAGGGTTGCTGAGAGTGATGCTTCACACGACAAGGCTGTCCACCTCGAGAGCCTGCCCTGATCTTGTCAGATGCTGCTCGGGGATGAATTACTCATCAGTCGTAACGCGTCACGCTCTCTTCATATAATTTTTTCTCGACCTTGTGGAGAGATCTTAAGTCTTACTAATCGTCTGAAGAATCGTCGATCAGTTCAGGTTGTTATTGGATATAGGGACAAGTGTCTCAGATTGGTCTCTTGATTTAAACCATATCTTGGAATAACGTTTGCATTATACTACGATTATCGTAGTTTTATGCAAACATTTATCCATTCACAGTTGACCGTAGCTGAGTACATATATAGATTACAGACCTTAGGACGATATACAGTCACTACGGATGAATTAGATAAAAAGTTATCTATTAACTCCAAAGCCATATTACAAGGCATCCACCGATTGGTTGCTAAGGGCACAGTGGTTATGGTGCGCCAGGGTTTTTATGTCATCATTACACCCACTTACGCCCATCAAAAGATGCTGCCCACTACACTATTCATAGATCAGCTCATGCGCTATATGGGGCGGACATATTACGTGGGATTGTATGCTGCAGCAGCGCTTCATAGTGCTGGACATCAGCAGCCTATGGATACACAGGTAATCATTAAGAAACCTACTCTTAGGGCGATAAAAAAGTCCAACCTTCATATCAAGTGGTTCGTCCGTAGCTCGTGGAATGATCGAGCCACACAGGAGATGAAAACCGACAGTGGATATTTTCAGGTATCCTCACCAGAGACGACACTTCTGGATCTGATAGCGTACCATAAGCGTATTGGAGGGCTCAACCGATTATTACCCATAGTGGATGAGCTATGCGAAGAGATCAATGCTGAGGACCTATCCAAAACAGTACAGGACTATCCTACAGCTGTTGTCCGTAGAACAGGTTACTTACTGCAGCATATAGGGTTGACAGACCTGGCTGCGTCTTGCCATACATATGCTCAAAAGGCACGCATGAAAGAAACAAGACTATCACTATCTCATGAGGCGCATGATGCTCCTATAGATGATCGATGGAATCTATTTATTAATACATCACTGGATGCTCTATGATTCCTCGTAGCCTCATCACAGAGTGGAAAGAACAAGCCCCGTGGCCCGATGATGGCCAAGTAGAGCAAGATATGGTTATCGAGAGAGCCATATGCGAGATATTCTCTCATCCATTGCTACGAGAACACTTAGCATTTAGGGGTGGTACGGCCCTTCACAAACTATATCTCAAACCTCAGGCGAGATATTCTGAAGATATCGATCTTGTACAGATCATAGAGGGTCCGATCAAACCTATCTTCGTTGCACTCAGAGAAGCCTTAGACTTCTTAGGGCAGGATAGAAGTATCAAGCAAGGACCCAAAATGAATACAGTGGTATATAGATTTGATTCTGAGATACCACCAGTAAGACGACTGCGACTCAAGATTGAAATCAACTGCCGAGAGCACTTCTCGCACCTCGGGTATATCTTTCATGGCTTTGAGATGGATTCATACTGGTATCAGGGCATGGGTACCATACTCACCTATAAGATTGAAGAGTTGCTGGCTACTAAGCTCAGAGCACTGTATCAGAGAGATAAGGGGCGTGACCTCTTCGATATGTATCATGCACTGTCTTTACTCGACGTAGATCATGATCTACTCATTAATACATATAAGGCTTATATGACTGAATTTGATAATCGTACGCCATCTCAGAAAGAATTCAGAATCAACTTAGAAAAGAAGATCCTTGATGCAAACTTCTCAGGAGACATCTATGCCTTACTAAGACCTGCAATTGAATATGATCAAGATCGTGCCTTCGAGATGATCGATGAGCTTTTAATCTCCAAGATGTGATAATATCATTCTATAAATAAGGTTCATACTAAAGTCATGATTCATTCCTTGCTACATACCTTTAAGTTTCATCTTTTCTTCCTCCTATTTACTTTATCACTTGCCGCCCAAGAGCGCTATCCGGTACATGTCACTAAGATCGTCGATGGAGATACCTTTTGGGCTACAGATGCCAATGGGCAACGCATCAAGTTTCGCCCCATAGGATTTGACTGTCCTGAGAAGTCCAACTTCGGACGACCAGCTGAGCCCTATAATCACGAAGCTACCGCTTATACATCAAGCCTTATAGCCGATCAAACCGTCGATGTGGAGTATGATGTCCAAACCACAGATCAATGGGGTAGGCACCTCGTATATGTTTATCTATCTGATGGTCGTATGCTCAATGAAGAAATACTCAAAGCCGGGTGGGCACAAGTAGCCACATACCCCCCTAACGTCAGATATGTAGAAAGATTCAGATCCGCCCATCGTATAGCCAGAGATGAGGGTAGGGGGATATGGTAAGGAATTATTCGCTAATAACAGCCTAATGTCTATCTCCTCCAGTTTCAGTTATTAGATCTTATTTTGCTCGCCAACAATCATGCAAATACACTGCATGATAAATCCTATATTGGTATGACTAACCTGAGAAGGAGAATAGTTTTCATTCTTTTTGAACCTAATAGGGCCAAGAGATCAGTTCTGGCATTTTTTGGCCCTTTTCCTTTCAGTGTAGAACTGTTAAATTCAACAAAGAATGAGAGTCCTTACTAAATCCCGATTTAAGCTCGCCCTGGAATGCCCCAATAAGCTCTACTATACTCGCAAGAAGGAGTATGCAAACACCAAAAAAGATGACCCATTTTTAGCTGCTCTCGCAGATGGAGGATTTCAAGTAGAAGAACTGGCAAGGATGCAGTATCCTGGTGGAGTTCTTGTTGATGATGATAAGTATGAGAAGTACGACTATCATGCATTATGGGAAGAAACACAAGAGTTATTACAACGAGAGAATGTTATAATATACGAAGCCGGATTCCTTATCGACGGCCTATTTATACGAACTGATATATTAGTCAAGAAAGGGAATTATATCAAGTTAATTGAGGTAAAGTCAAAAACCTTTGATCCCTCAGATGAATACTTGTTAGTAGGAAAGAGAAAGGGCATTAAGGCTCCTTGGAAGCCGTATTTGATGGATGTAGCATTTCAACAACATGTGATGTCCCTTTGCTATCCAGAGTGGAATATAGACTCATACTTGATGCTTGCGGATAAAACGAAGGTGGCAACTATTAATGGACTTAATCAGAACTTTAGAATCTCTAAGAAAGAAGGTGGCCGCACTGGTGTCGTCAAACTACAAGATGATATCAACCAATTAGGAGATTCCGTCTTAGGGTTAAAGAATATCTCACAGATCGTTTCGGACATCCATGAAGGAGAAAAGTATTTCGCTTTGGGTACAATGAACTTTCATGAACTGTTAGACTTAGCTAAATCGCACTATCTCAATGATACCTATGCCAATTATGAAACCAGCTATAGAGCATGTAAAAATTGTGAATTCAAAGCAACCAACGACCAATTATCTCATGGTTTAAAGTCTGGCTATAACGAATGCTTTACAAAAAAGAAAGGGTGGGGCAGTGAGCAGTTCAATCGTCCTAATACCTTCGATATATGGGACTTTAAGTGTGGTGATAATCTGTTTAGACAAGGACTGATATTTAAGGAACAGTTATCACCAGAAGACATTAAGCATGACCCTTCTGACGACATCATCACCCGTACAGATAGGCAATGGATTCAGATCCAAAAAGACCTAAACAAGGACCCCTCTCCACATATCCTCATAGATCAGCTCAAAGAGCAAATGGATACATGGACCTATCCCTTAAACTTCATTGACTTTGAGACCAATACTGTTGCACTTCCATTTCATGCTGGTCGCAAACCCTATGAGGCTATTGCATTTCAATATTCACATCATATCTATCACGGGAATGGCACTGTCGAGCATGCTTCAGAGTACATCAACGATAGGGCAGGGGAGTTTCCCAATTTTGATTTCGTTAGGCATTTAATGACAGACCTATCTGTCAATGAAGGCTCAATATTCAGATATAGCCCTCACGAAAACAGTATCCTCAATGCCATCTATCTTCAGCTATTAGCATCTGATGAATCAGACAAAGCAGAACTGATGGACTTCATCCAACACATCACCCATTCAGGGAGCAAGAGTGCCATTAAGTGGGTAGGAGAGCGAGATATGATAGATCAATGGGACATCGTGAAGAAGTATTATTACAATCCTTTAACCAATGGTTCTAATTCACTAAAGCATGTGCTTCCAGCAATCCTCAATTCAGATCAACACATACAAGCTAAATATGCTCAGCCATTGTCTCAGATCAATATCACCAGCAAGAACTTCTCTCCTGATCATGTCTGGCTTACATCTGATGGAAATGGAATTATCAATCCTTATAAGATGCTGCCACCAGTATTCGACAATTGGTCAGAAGAACAAGTTGAAAAAACGCTATCTGAGATGGATTTAATCGGAGATGGAGGTGCAGCTATGATCGCCTATAGCAAGATGCAGTATATGGACATGTCCGCAGCGGAACGACAAGAGTTGAGTAAATCATTGTTGCGATACTGTGAGTTGGATACATTAGCAATGGTCATTCTTCATGAACACTTTTTGAATGTGGTAAAATCTAATTAAAGACTCAACATTCGTCCTCTACGAAGTTTCGCCTCAATTTTACTTGATTATCTTGTTACCCTATGATTCGTGAATTACAAGCCTACATTGAGAGTGACCTTAATGAAGATGCCAAACGACCTTTTGCCTATAGATATTTCAGATCAGTATTCCCTGGCGAATTTAAGGTGGAGTCCAATGCTGAAGGAGCTGATATTTATATTCCTGGAAAGTTAGTTTTTGAGCTTAAGACGTCGGCATCAGATTTATTCAGCGGATTTTATCAGGCATTACACTATCGTAAAAAAGGGCTAACATTCTCTGCATTCGGAGTTCTGGCGCACCATACATTGTTTCTTTGGAAGCTTGATAAGATACCACCTGAAGCATATTCATTAGCAAACACCACTGATCCGCTTAAAGCTCCTAATCAAGTAGGTAAGATTAATGCTAAGAAAACCAAAAAAGCTCTCAAAACTGAAATCATACGCTCTGCTGAGATAGAGGTATCTGAATCGGACTTCTCAGGATTCTTTCAGAAGAAGGCTTACATAGTATTATCTGAGTTTCAGAAGATTATTAAGAACCTGGACGCTAAGCGCATTCAGATTGACACCAGGAACTTCATCTCTTACATTGAGCTGATGGAGAGGTATTTTGATCGACCTATTGATGCTATCCATGCCTTCTACGATATGGTAGGCGCATGGGATGTAACATCCGCTATTGCACGAGGTCCTAATGGCGACGTTAGGCTAGTAGGTAAGAACAGTACTTTCTTTAGTGAGCCTATTGAAGTTTCTAATAGGAATTATCTTGATTTTTCGAAGTTCGTTGAAGGCCATTACATCTTCACTAATGAAGGATCAGGACTCACCGAGGACTATTACTTTAGTAGGTTTGATGAGGTCATTGCTCGGCTTAATCCAGAATATGCTAAACAACATGGTATCTTCTTTACAGATGACAACCTGAGTAAGTTTTCTCACTGGTTTATCAAGCGTTATGGTGGGCCTTCGCTTCAGGAGGATTACTACTTTATCGATCCAGCTGGTGGCTCAGGTAACCTTGTATCAAGTACAAAGGGTTTCCTCAAGCATAAAATTGTGTCAGAATTACAACCAGATCTGCTACGCACGATAGAGCGTCGTATGAAACTTGATCCCGCGCAAATCACCTCTGGGTTCACGGTAGTGCCTCGCACATCAGATGGCATAGGGCTTAATTTCTTGGATAAGTCAGCCATTGATTATCTCGATGCGATTGATAATGCCCTGAGACTTCAGAACAAGTCTCTTGACAAGCCTTTGGCTTTCATCGTCAATCCACCATATAAGAACACAGATGAGAACGAAGAGAACAGGGCAGGGGTAAATGCCGACTATAACATACATGACTCTATCATTGAGCTGACCGGCGAAGACGCAGGTAAAGAGCGCTATCTGGCTTTCTTAGGTCAGATGCTCAGGATAGCTAAGGAACAAGTACGTCATCATCCTGAGTACCACCCACTAATCATTGTATTTACACCTACCTCTTGGCTCATTCCACGGCCTACATACAGGGGATTTAGAGAGATATTTGATCAACACTTCAGGTTTATCAATGGATACATGATCAATAGTAAAGAGTTCTTCAAGGTATCTGGTAAGTGGCCCTTAGCTGTCACCATGTGGCGATATGATTATGAAGAAGGGCGGGCTGAAAGTAATCTTAGTCTATATGACTTCACAGAACTGAAATCCAGTGATCTCGATATCAATTGGATAGAGTCACAGACTACACTGGACAAGCAAATTATGCAGTATGTCAGAACCGCGAAGAGAGTAAATATTTCTAAGCCCAGAGAAGATATTAGGGAGAATTTACCTTTAGTTCAGAAAGGTAGACGTTTAGTACGCCAACCTCGGTACAACATTTATCGAAATAGATCAAAAGCAGAGAAAGATCAAAGAATAATAAGTGGTTTCCCAAGTGCAGATGACAGACATACTCGAATTAAGGCACCACATGGCTATACTGACGGATCATTTATTGGGTTTATGGATGATCTCACTCCTGTCCGTTTAAGAAATGATACCTGCGACCGTCTCTCTACCCGACCTGATGCTTTTTGGTTTAGGTTAGACGCACCTTTCAAAGATTCTAATAAGTCGAAGTTGTTTTCAGGGCCCACTGACAATAGAAGCTATTGTGCATACGATTTGATGTCCGCGCAAGCTACATTAACTTGGTTTTCTATTACTAAAGCCTTCAACGGAAAATATCCACTATGGGCTAATCAATTTAATATTTGGAATCCGGATATCCCTGACCATTTATCTGGGCAGTATTACAGTCTGTGCTTCGCTTTCGGCTTAGCGGAGAACCGTTGCGTTGTGACAAAGTTCGAGGGTGATAATCCAGTAGTAGGAGCACCTGAGATATTTGTTGATAATCCTCTGTGTCCTACATTATCACAGTCCTTTTGGGCTACTACTTTGGGGCCATACATCGAGGAACAAGGTGTGCAGCTGGATCTTGTTGATCAGATTACCGAGCTTTACAACCATTGGAATATTAACTATTGCAGAGGTCAAGTCTTAGAATTTGTAGGATTACAGGATGAAGCTTACTTTAAGTACTTTGATTACCCAGACTTCTTAACCCCTTATTCTGGCCTAATACAGATCAAAAAGTATGCGCAGATACAAGGTGATGCGGAGTTGCTCAGTCGCTTTGAGCGTATATCATCACTTACTAAGGGCGTTCGAGAAGAAATCTACCGTATGATGGTAGAGGACTTTGAGTATTTTGAGTAGATCTATTTTCCCCGATTTGTATATCTTTTACACGTACCTTTATCTATTGGAGAGGGAATGTCTGTTAGTAGTGTTTTTTATCTGATTCTTTCTTATGAGAGAATACGTGCGCTTCGGGCGTTACCGGTTGATATTGTCTTTAAGTTTCGCACTAGCGGTTTAATTATCATAGTCGGAATTGAAGTTGTAGCAAATTGTGTATTGATATATAGGCTTAATAGGCTTGTCACTATTGATATAACGAGAATTATTTTCCAAGAATAGCAGTGCCTGTTTTACAGGAGTAAAATTCGCCACTACTAATAAATTAGATAGCTGTGACCTCTCCATTTTTCAGTTTCTTATCTCGCTATATGTGTACAGCTAATTATAAAAAAGAAGAGGATAATAAAGGACCTTCAAAAAAGGATTGGCTTAAACTCAAAAGATATACTCATTTCCTCCCACCTTTAAATCATAACAATAAAAGCTTCATCCGATCCTATGTAAGACAACATAGTAATATAGTTAGACACAGATTCTATCCATTGATCCATTATAAGATTAGGGCATCATCTTTCAAAAGACCAATAGTTGATGGTATAAGACAGAGTCTAAGAGTTCGCAAGTCAAAAGATCGAGAAATCTATTATGCTAATCATCTGGATGCACAAGTCTATGCCTGGTATTGTAGACTATTATCGGATATAATGGAGGATCGATATCTCGACAGTCCAGTTGGTGATAGTGTTATTGCATATCGAGCTATTCCATACTCCAAAAATCGGAATAAGTGCAATATCGACTTAGCTAAGGAAGTGTTTGACCACATAGGGTCTCAGCAAGAAGATATAACTGTGATCTGTTTAGATATTACCAAGTTTTTTGATAATCTTAATCACAGTGTTCTTAAGCGGGAATGGCAAAAGCTATTGGACGTAGGACGATTGCCTAATCACCATTATTCTGTCTTCAAATCGTTGACTAACTTTTCTTATGTAGAAATGTCTGATATTCTGAATGAATATAAAGAACTGAAAATTCCGCATATTTCATTGCTTAAACAACGGTCAATAGGCTCTTTTTGTAAAAATGCCAAAGAGTTCCGGGAAAGGATAGTAGCTAATAAATTGATTAAGTATAACGGTTTTGGTACAGGGAAAGGGATTCCTCAAGGAACACCAATTAGCGCATGTCTTTCTAACTTATACATGTATGATTTTGATCGTTTTGCTTTGAGCTTAGTTAATCCTGATATCGGGCTTTATAGACGCTACTCTGACGACATTCTCATTGTTTGCCGACCTGATGAGGCCTCATCAATCGAGTCTCGCTTATGTAAATACATATCCAAATATTTAGACTTGGTGATAAATCCAGCGAAGACACAGACCATCACTTTTTCTGGTCTTAGCTCTAATTCTCCTACATATGTATCTTTCAGAGATGGTAAAAGGGTAAATAAGCCTTTGGAATATTTGGGTTTTCAATATGACGGTATCTCTGTCACGCTTAAAGAGTCGGGTATTTCCAAATATTATAAACAGATCAAAAGAGAATTGAGACGTCGTTCATTTTATGCAAAAGTCGCTAAGCGAAAAAATCTCAGATTAGGTGTTCAGAAGTATGATGAATGGATTTTTAGGGACGGTATATATAGAAGGTTATCCCATTTAGGATCAAAACGAAAAAAAATTGAGGGGAAACTTTTCTGGGGGAATTATCTCACATACGTTTATAACGCCTCCCATATCTTTAAAGAGCCCAAGATTAGGAGTCAACTCAGGAATCACTGGAAAATAATCGAGAAAACCATCGCCAAAGAAGAACGACGAAATGAATTAATTCCGACTCCTTCAAAGCGAGGCTACAGGCCTAAACCCCCAACCGATCCCCCGACCGTCTAACACGCTCACTCTTAATCTTACATCATAAGTAGTTGCAGAGGAGGAGGGATTCGATCCTCGGATACTCGCAACAGTGGGGTAGAGCGGTCGCTCTTTGAAGTTTGCAACTTCAAACCTATATAGTACAAACTGATGAAATCAAGGAATATTGAGTGAGCCTGGCCACCAGACTCACTCAACTCAATAACCAGTACATCAACTACTGAGTCTCTTGCACATCAGTCTCATCAACTGGACCTAATAGCACAGCTCTTTTGTAGCTGATATCGAGGGTCTCCTCATATCGCAGATGATGCGTTTCGAATGCTTGAGAGCCAATACCACTTGGTGGAGTAGCATCTACTCTCAGATAGATGACGTCACCGTCAACATGATTTTTAACAAGGGTCAGATTATATCCACCCGTAGGAACCGTTACATCTACTACTGCGTAAAACGTTGGCTTCTCATCACCAATCCTTGGCATCTTATTGATGCTCGAATAAAATTTGTCAAATGTATACTTCATTTTGTTTGTTTAAGAAGTATGAATAAATAATCGAGCATCCTCTGTATAACTGAAGAGATATAGTGTATTTTCATGTTACTACATATGAGATATATACTATATCCTCAGAGCCATAGGATGCCACATTCTATGGCTTTTCATATTATGAACGATTATCATTTGTCATTAGTTCCATTAATCGTAAAAAATATTTACTAAAAATGTAAATAAAAAATAATAAATTTGCACTCCAATGAAGCTAAGTTACAAGTCCAAAAAGTTGGAAAAATCATTGAACGATGATGCTAAATTGGTTAAGACTTATGGAGAGATAGCACGTAAATTAAAACAGCGTCATGATGACCTGATAGATGCGCCCACATTACAGGATATCAAGGATAATCCAGTGATGAAACTACATCTGCTCAGAGGCAATCGAAAACACGATTGGGCCATAACCATCCAAAAGAACTGGAGATTATGTTTCCAAGTCATAGGAGACACGCCGACAAATGAGCATGGACAGGTTCAATATATTATGATTACCGCTATTGAGATCATAAGTGTTGAGGACTATCATTAATCTACTAAACTATCTCGATGAATACACTACAAGCCAAACAGCATTTACTCTATTGTCCAGGGGATATCATTCAGGAGATGATCGATAAGATCGGCATGTCTCAGGTTGAGCTGGCAGAGCGTATGGGTCGATCCGAGGCTAAGCTCAATGAATTGATTAAGGGGAAGGCACCAATCACCACTGATACAGCCATTAAGTTGTCACGAATCATAGGTCCGAGTGAGAAATTTTGGCTCAATAAAGAAGCCCGGTATCAGACTGAATTAGCGGAAATAAAAAAGCTGAAAAAACGAGAAGAAGATCTGGAATGGTTGAAGAAGTTTAACATTCCCGAATTAGTTAAGCACCTCGTAATCCCAAAGACTACCAACAAGAGCGAACAGATAGAACATCTTTTAAGATTCTTTAGAATCGGGAGTAGCAAAGAATGGTATGATATCTATCCTGAGAAATCAGTTTCATTTAAAATAGCCTTAAAATATACTAATGATGCTGGGCCCATATCCGTTTGGCTTCGATTGGGGGAGCTAAAAGCTGATGAGCTTCAATTAGAGCCATATAGCAAGACCGCCCTGAGAAAAATACTAAAGGACATACATCAGCTATCCTATGAGCATCCTGATAACTGGATGGATCAATTACAGGCCTTATGTGCAACATGTGGATTAGCGGTAGTGTATACCCCCATGGTCAAAAAGGCTCCTATATCTGGTGCAGCCTATTGGATTAAAAATGGAAAAACCCCAATAATCCAACTAACATCAAGACATAAGAATAATTATGCTTTTTGGTTCCACTTTTATCATGAGTTAGCTCATATATTACTGCATGGCAAAAAAGAAATATCACTCAAAAATGTGGATAGTGTAACTGGAGAGACTACTACATTGGATAATATCACAGATGACCCAATAAAAGAGGGAGAGGCTAACAATTGGGCCAGTAAGCAATTGATACCATTATCTCAACAAAACTATCTTGACTCTTTTCATCCGATTAGTAGGAGTAGTATATTAGGCCTGTCAAATAAGTGGAAGATACATCCTGGGATATTAGTGGGATATCTTGCTCGACATAACAATAGCCTATACAGGAATAACAATATTATGTCGCTTCAGGAGAAAGTACATTTTTGATTTATACTTTATTATTACTTTTGTACTTGTACAGTGCCTATCGCTCTTTGAAGTGTCTCACTTCAAAGCAATATTTATTGATGCCTCAACAGCTCTTGTACCTTGAAGTAGTAGTAGAAAACCGCCTTAGTACTCCTATCTATTGGTTTATTGCCATTGGCCATAGCTGAGATATCCGATCTCTTCATGCCGAGATCCTTGACCAGTACTTTGATTGATATCTTGTATTTGCTCATTTTATAGCTTACATATTCAGCGTCTACGATCTCTACAGGCGACTCGATGTATGGAGAGAAATGAATATGGATCGTTTTATCTGTATACTCAGACAAGCGCTCTTTTATCTCCGAGATAAGCGTCTTTTTATCAAGATACGTTCTGTCGATCTTCTTTTTCTGTATAGCGGCTACTATCACAGACCGCTCATCCGATGATTTACAGTATACATGAATGTTTTCACTCTTGCGATAGCGCATAGAGATGTCGTTTATGTCGTCAGCGCTATCTGGATTGAGTAGCTCTATCTTGTTCATGCCATACAAGTTATAAATCATTATCCACAACCTTCGTTCGGTGTTGGCTGCGCCTCCGTCGCAGAGTATACAAGATTTTATCTTGACAACTCCTATTATCCAAGTATACTGGTTTTCAAGACCAGGTCATCTATAGCATCCCCAATCCACTCCCTCTCTTTCTAAGAGAGGGCCGGGGTGAGTTTCTTCCCTTACCTTAATCCCATATATAAGTAGGGTGGAAAGATTTAAAAGCTCCCGATAGAGTGAATTAACCTCGCAATTAGTGCATAAATAGGCCATATCTTTGATCTATGGCTGATAAGACTAAAAGATATCTATTCATAGACGAGGGTGGTGATAGCTCATTTTATGCCAAGCGTAAGAAGCTACTGGTAGGAACCGAGGGATTTCAACCCATGCTCAATTTGGGCATGGTGAGTATCTCAGATAAGAAAGCTGTCAGAAAGGCCGTCGTACAGTTTATGGAAGACATTAAGGCAGATCAGCTCTATGGTACTATTCATTCAGTAAAACAACCCAATTGGTATCTACACGCTTGTAATGATCACCCAGAAGTTAGAGCCAAGTTTTTTGAGTTGCTCAGAGACTTAGATGGATTTAAGTCCTATATCGTTATCGGTCGTAAGAGACTCCGAACATTTAGCAATAAGCATAATAATAACGAACGAGAATTCTACTTTGATCTTGTATATCATCTACTTAAGGATCGGCTCAATGATGAAGACGAGTTTTATCAAATCTTCCTCTCTGCACGGCAACGAAGTACACAGCAAGCCCTCGGAGAGGCAATCAATAAGGCAATAGACCGTGACAATCACCGTCGCAACACACCTAAGGATATTACATACAAATTTGATATTGTCCGCAGTCAGGATACTCCGGAGCTAAGTATCATAGACTACTTGCTATGGGCATTACATCGTTATATTATCAGAGGAGAGGAGCGGTTTTTTATGGCGTTGAGACATAAGTATAATCTCATTATTGATCTATATGATATCGAGGCATATGACAATCCAGCGAGGAGTAACTATTATCACCGTAACAATCCCTTTAGCCTGGAGTTGGCGGGAGAATTTAAGTCAGACGGTTACAGATAGGCATAAAAAAAGTTCTTATAAGTCCCGTGCCAGTACTGGCAGCCCCCACAAGCTGTGAGTTATGATACCTATAAAAACTTGGACAAATATAACGATATTATCACTGTCATAGTTCCCGACTCGCCGAGGAAGCTTCAATCTTCTAAGATATATTCATCATCATAGTTGCCGAAAAAGATGGATTCGAGCCTGCCTCTTCCGCAGCCAGGACTCCGTTCCCCCGAGAGTAGATTAGGTGGTGACTTTACCTATTTCGCTTGAGAGTTCTTGTGACAACTTCTCTACGGCAATATCTAAAGCGGCTGTCTCAGTTCACATTGGGCCATCCTGGAGGTTCGTGCTTAAGAAATTGTTTAGGGTTAGTTCTGGCAATTTTATCTATCGTCTCTTTATCGAGACCATAGCTCCAATCGTACACCAGTTCTTTTTCACTCTTGTGATTCCTCACCACATAAAAATCTGTACCAAACAACACTCTCTGCTTAATGACGTCATCGTTCATTAATTGCCCGATTAGTGGCATTAAATCTTGATTGTGAAGGATATAGCTGATATCAGCATAAACGCCTTTATATTTCCTCATCAGGGTTATGATAACGCTAAACCAATCTACTTTTTGATCTGACCATAACCAAGCTGGTTTGCCTAAAGGATTCTCCTTGTCGTCATCGTCATAGAAAAAATTAAGAGACTGATCACCCTTATCACTCGTAATTCTAAGAATCTCTTGATTGCGATCTTCTTTTATGAACTTTGTCCATTCTTCTGTTCCTCCAAAATGTGCAAAATTGATTTTTAATCCGCTAAGATCTTTTGTGTAGCCCTCTTTGGTCTTTCCAAAAATCTCGTCAAGCTCTGAATCCTTTAAGTGCAAGAGATAATCATGCAAAAACTTTGGCTCTAACAAACCTAAGTAATTCAGTGGGTGCGAGAAGTTAACCTGTAGGTCCCTGTTCGTTGATCGTGCTAATATGAAATCTGTATTGCCACCTGTTCTAAAAATAGGATGCGTAAACCATTTCTTTTTTATCAACCCTCTATAGTACATCGACCCCATTGTAGTGTGTGTTGTAATAGGGATTCCTTCTTGTGCACAGTAGCTCCACAATGGTAAGAGAGCGGGATGACTAGGATAATATCCTAAAGCAGGATATATTTTGATACCACAAAAGTTTCCTCGAGTTGGGTCACCCTCAGCCTTCACCAGATATTTTCTTAGCAAACAGTCTTCAAGTTCAATGTCTCCATGATCTGATACTTTAAAGTCAAAAAAGTCTTTCCCATTTTTACCATCGATTCTTCGAGGATCGACGAAGACAAAAGGTAAGAGCTGCTTTCTGAACATCTCATCCGTTTCATCTATGGTTATACCACCATTTTTTGTCACAGTGAAAAAGAGCTCATTCAATTGTTTTAGCTGATCGAGATATGATTCTTTTGGACTACCTGCTCCCATATATTCCATATCCATAGGAAGTACCACAAACTGACTATCCTTAGGGTACATTTTTTTCAACTTATGGAATATAGTGCTCGATTTTCCCAATTTGGTAAACTCAAGTATATCCATATAGCGACTATAAAAGGCAATCTGTTCGCGTTTAAAAAACTTTAAGGGAGATATAAAATAGCTCAACACATGCCATAGGAGCTTTCGTGCATTACCTGATAAAAGGATGGTGATAATAATGATAGATATCTGATGTAAGGGTTTGAATATGGGCAATACAATCACTTGACCGATGTCATTTATAATGTCTAAAAGGCCGTTACTTAAACATGCTTTTATGTGTTCTATGACTCCGAAATAACTAAAGATGAAATAGAGCGAATTAACAAGGAGTAGTCCGACAAGTAAACTGTAAGCAATTGACGAAAACCAGTTAGACTTGATTGAGCCTAAAACATGTTCTCTCGCTTCTCTTACTCGATTTAATCTTCTCTGGTTTTTTTTCCACCATTTATAGATTCCGACCAGGACATGAACATGTGTCAGATAGTACAGTGGCCATGGGATTATTTTCTTGGCGACATACTTAGGGACATGATCTCCTGTGAATATATGTACATGTGTGTTAATGATAGGAGGCTCCATATGATGCAGTTTTGATCGTTGATATTAACAACTAAAGTTAACAACTCAGATAAATCAGTCTAAGTATTTAAAGATTCGATTAGAGGATAAAACTAATGAGGTTAATTTTTTAGAGATTCCTCATATTTATCCATATGATTTAAACGTAACTCTCTGATTGTCAAATGAAAGTAATGATCTATTTCACCAGATATTGATCTTTTTTTTGCAGATAGGCTTTGTTGCTTTTTAGTGCAGTTTCATTATATTCAATTTTGAATCAACCTTTTGCATCATGCCTAAACTCTTTTCATGTATATCTTGGAATGTAGAACATTTCAAAAAAAGCATAGACTCAACAGGGGTTGATGCGAGATGTAAACGTGTTGTCAAGTTCATCAAAGACCAAGATCCAGATGTTATTGCACTATACGAGATAGAGGGTGGAGATATCTTCCTTGAGATCGTATCGAAGATGCCTAATTATACATTTCATATTACTGAAGGACCTCAAGTCCAAGAAATCCTTGTTGGTGTAAGACATGGAATAAGTGCTTTCTTTACGCAGAAGCTAGCGTTCAAATCGGGGGTGAGTTCTTTAAGACCCGGAGCAATTCTTACACTTACAATAAACGACGAGCATTACCCACTTCTATTTCTGCATACTAAGAGCGCTAAAGACCCACGTAGCTTTGGGCTGAGAGATGATATCATCAACAAGTCCATAAAATTCATAAATACGCTAAAAAAGGCAGGCGGTGCTCAACAAGCCAATTTCATTGTGATGGGAGATCTTAATACCATGGGAATGGATATAAAGAACTTGGATAGAAACATCTCTGCTGAAATGGAGATAGACCGTATATCATATAGAGCCGAGCGCTATTACGATATGCTTCTCTTAGATAAGACTTATCCTAAGACGTGGAGTAATGGATCTTCATCATCTATTCCTGATAGTGACTTAGATCATGTTATCGCCGCTGAACACCTGACATTTCAATCATTCACACGACATGGCACAACTGCTTCAGTAGATATCAGAGGATGGTCAGACAGTGCAGATCAAGCTGCTAAGGATAAGTGGATAGAAGATTATTCAGACCACAATCTACTATATTTTGAAGTCATCAATTAGATCACAATATGCACTCAACATTTTGATAAACACAAGACCAAAAAATTGCCTATTTAACATAAGAAAAGTTATAGGGCTCAAATATTCGATATTTCAGTCGGACTTTTTTAGTAAACATCATCCTTAGAATATGGTATTTCTTGATGTATTCATTGGATTGTTTTTCATGTTCGTACTATTGAGCTTATTTGCCTCAATAATTCAAGAGCTGATAAGTAGTTTAATATCCTTGCGTGGCAAAGTATTGATTACTGCACTGGCAAGATTTATTGGATTTGAAACACCCAAAGAAAGGTTCGTTTTCATGATTTATCTGAAGACCGTAAATCAGTCGTACAAGAAATTAATGAGCTCAAGTCTTTGGATAAAGAGATATCCTTCATACCTATCAAAAGATCATCTCATAGCGATCATTCAAGATTTGTATAAAGCCAAGCAAGAATTAGAAAACCAGACAAAATGTGAAACAACCAAAGTTGTCGATACTGGAATACTCAAGGATAATATCAAGTTGCTCAACCCATTTGAGAACGATGTAATTCGTAGGAAGATTGAGAAGTATGATCCAAATCCTAATTTGAATTCAGAAGCCCTGAATCGATACTTCTGGTGGAAGAGTTTGAGTTTTGAGATATTTGAACCTATTGGAAGATTTTTAGAAAGGAGAGTAAGGAACCAGGCTTTGGTAGCCGACAACTTAGGTTGGTATGAGAATAAACTAAAGCTCAAGAGCATAAGTGATGATGCTATAAGTAGAAATATTAGTATTGTCACAGCCGAATTTAGTCATGACAGAAGTTCGAGTGATATAGAAATCGAAGTTGCCAAAAATGAACTGTACAGAAGCTACGAGGATTATATGGGGAGGGCACGTGGTTGGTTTAAGAGAAAAGTACAACTTTACTTAATTCTTATAGGCTTCGTAATTGCTTTCATAACCAATGCTGATACTATAGCCACATTCAACCATTTATCATCCGACCCTATAGCAAGAGAAAATGCAGTAAGAATTGCTGAGTCTTACCTGAATTCAAATCAATTCAAAAATTTCAACGATGAACAGGATAGCATAAAGCAACTTGGGCTTGATAGTGAGAGAATTAAAGCTTTAAATGCTTCATTGGTTGATCTTGTAGACAGTCAAATCAATCCATCAAGCGGTTATTTGGGAATAGGTTGGGACGAAAGTATTATTGAGAGTTCCCTTGATGATGACAAAAACTTTAGACCGAGTTTGTTCATCTATCATGCAGGTGGCCATGCTTGGGATAACCCCAACAAGTTTCTTGGCTTCTTTATAACGGCTCTGGCTATTTCTTTAGGAGCTAACTTTTGGTTTGATCTGCTGGTCTTATTAGTAAATATCCGCAATACGGGGAAACGTCCAGAAGTAGGAAGTGATACTAATCAGATTCCTGCGCATGGTCATTCTGGGCCCGTAGTTAGTCAGAAAGGTACTTTCTCAACAATCTCAAATAATAAAATTGTGGGCTGATGATAGAAGTCGAATTTCTGGAAGACACCTACATCCGACGGAATCTGAATTCAATGATTCAGACAGAAATTGGTTATATAAATTCAGGTGAATCAATAGAAGTTGAGGCCAATCCTATACAAGGACAAAGTAGAACGCACCGAATCAGAGGTCATGCAGTCACTTCCAACCTGTGGTACACTTGTCAAAATGGTTGGTACTACTGGTATGGGAGTACTGATATAGGTTACAATCAGCTTACCTCGGAGGCTCGAGTATTTGTGAGTCAACCTCAAATAGACGTGTCAACAATAGATCTGAGTCGTTTAGCACGCTTTACTTTACCAGAACCAGTAATAAACAATAACATAATTGAGCTTTTTTGGAAACACAAGATATTTGGAGCGAATATTCGTGTTGCTGTTTTAGACAGTGGATATAGAAGAGGATTTGATAATATAGCTGATTATAAGTTTGACTATAGATACGGGGCTGATGAAAAAAAGTATGGTGAGCCTTATATCGATGATATGAATCATGGAGGGAAGTGCTTAGCTCTAATGAAATATTGTTCCATGTCTTTCATTGGACTTTCGCCACAAATTGATTTATTCTTTTTCCAGATCAAACCCACATATAGTAGAGATTATGAAATAATTGTTAAAAGGTTAATTTCGGCTATAAAGAAATGTAAGCAAGAAGGCGTTCATATAGTTAATATAAGCCAGGCATTAGATAGAAAACGCATAACTGATGAGACATACCTGCTTCTACAGCAAGCAATAAATGACTTCTCAAAAACAGGAATAATCATTTGTGCTGGAGGTAATAAAAATCGATCTGATTGGGAACATATAGTACCTGCTCAATGTGATAATGTTTTAGCAGTTAGTTCTTTCTCCTATAAAGATGGATCAATTATAGATAATAGTCTTTTTTATGACGATATAAACTTTCGAATCGAAAACTCAAAGGTTGTAATGCCAGATGGTTCAGGGTTTGGAAGTTCAAGTTGTGCCGCAGTTATAATGTCTTCCTATTTGGCATTAATACTATCTAAGGTAGACAAGTCAAGGTTGAGTTATATAGTTCAAAAGTTATATAGGTATAAACCACCCAACAAAATATTCACGGTTTCGAAATTTTTAAATCAACTACAATGAAAAAAATCTTAGTTTTCTGCATTGGGTCCATATTGTTACTCACAAATTACTGTTATAGTCAATCCTCAATCTCATTACCAGTAATGAACGATGTGGCTGAACTGAGAACGCTATTAGGAGACGACCCAGATTTTAATATAAGTGATCGAGAGCGGGTTGCGGAACTATTAGCTGTCTATATAAAAGATTACGATCCTGATATGGGCACTATGGATGTAAAAACTATATTCAATTACTTTGAACAAAATCCATATTTAGACAAGTACCTGAAAGATGAATTCATTGCAGGAATTACTGATCAGGAAGATATAGAAATCAGTAGTGAAATAGCGAGCCCTAGTATGGCTTCTTTGAACTCAACCCAATTACCCGGAATATCGGTTATTGCAGATGGTCTCGCCAGCTTTTTAGTAGAACGGACAAAAGAAGAACTTAAAATAGCATTCTTTAATAAATTATTGAAAAGAATTGAGGACGGTGATTTAGATCAAGTATTCCCTGAGTCCACAGCCACTTTGAATAATATTGGTGATGAAATCTACAACTATAGGTTGTATTTACCTTCTTTACGTAATTCATTTACAAATGATTTAAATGTAATGTCATCTCGACTTGCCTCACTAATCAGATCTAATGGCAACCAAAAGATGACAGATGTCAACAAGGCTTTGGCTGCGGATTTTTTAGATGTAGGTCAACTGATTATTGATCAGAATGATATTCATACAATACTCGATTCAATAGCGATTCTCTCTATTAGTGAATTACAAAAGAATGTCTATTTATCCGATACTATTTCTGAAGAGGATAAAGATGTGAGAGATATTAGAAATACTTTGATAAGCATTGGAATAGTATCTAACTCATTAATAGTGAATGAATCAGATGAATCTTATGTAAGCAGCAATGCTTTTATAGAAATACTAAGAGATCCAATTCGATCTGACTTGTACTTAGGATTGCTTTCTCAGTTATTTGTTAATAACAATGTACAGATAGGTGGTCAACAAATAGCTGAATTATTGAATACTTATGCTCCTGGAGCTCCTCGTCAAAATCTAAAGGGTGATTTTTTGCGAACTCTAAGGAATGTCATAGACCAAGGAGAGTTGTTAAATGGATTTGTAGAAAAGTTAAAAGACCCACTCATAGAGAAGAATTCAGAGGAGAGAACCTCCTTATACTATGGCATTGTAACGTCATTATTTAGTTCAAGTAAGTCAATTGTTAATTTTATAGGTATTGATCGTCAGCCTAGTGTCTACAAAGGATTGAATGCATTAGAGTCAGCAGTAAAGATTCCTATAGATTTAAAGAGGAGAAACTATTCTGGTGCGATAATTAACGCAAATGTACTCTTGGAGTTAACGTTAAAAGATTCAGAGAAAGATTTTGTTAAGCAATTTGTCCGTTATGGTGGATTCATGGCTGGTATTGCGAGTAGTCAAAATAGCGGTGATATCAATTCAGTAATAGAGGCATACGCTTTGCCAGTTGGATCATATGTTCAAAAGAGGCGTGCGACAAGTATGAACATTGCACTAAATGGATATGTTGGAGTATTTGGGGGAGGAGAAAAACTGAATATGCAGGATCTACAAAACTCACTTGTATTGTCTGAAATGGGTTATAAAACTACATTTGGAGTTACAGCGCCTATTGGTGTCGCCTTTTCATGGAGTCTTGGAGAAAATAGTTCTTTGTCTATATTTCCTTCGATTGTTGATTTAGGTGCTGTAGTAAGTTATCGCTTTAATAATCCTGATACAGAAGACTTACCTGAATTTGCCCTTCAGAACATTATAGCCCCCGGAGTACAGGCATCACTTGGAATTCCTAAGACCCCCTTAGTCTTTAGTGGTGGCTGGCAGAACGGGCCTTTATTGAGACGTATTACTTCTACAGACATTGAAGAATCGGTGGATGCTTCAAGGTGGTTTCTTAACCTGTCAGTTGATATTCCGCTGTTCTCTTTACGAGCTGGAGATTGATACTTTGAGTGATATAGGAGATAATATATCGAATTATGTGAGATTAATAAAATATGAATTTAGAGAACCAGTTACAACCCTTCGGTGAAGTTAGTTTTGAAGATGAATTTGAACAACTTGGTGAAAAAAAGTGGGAAGAATATTTCTTTGAGTATACCTATTTTGTTGAAGAGGCAATTAATCCAAGAACCTATCTTATCGTAGGACGACGAGGAAGCGGTAAGTCATCATTGCTGCAACATATACTCTATCAAGACAAATATCCTAATTCTGATTTTATTAATTTTGGATTTGCAGAAAGTTATAATTCAGAACTATATAAAATAGCCTCTAATATTGATTTAGGACAAGAGCTAAAAGTACAAAAATTAGTAAAGGTATGGGACTATATTATTTGGCAAATTGTCTTCAAAAAGCTATCTCAATATTCATCTGTAATTAGGTTGGGTATTTTTGATGACACGACAGATCCATCATTGGTAAACTTTATGAAACTTACCCTCAAAAGTATACTTAATAGAAATAATGTAAGCCATGGTGATGATATGATTGAAATGCTTACGAAAAGAGCAGATGAGACTCGTTTTAAGAAGGCACAGGACGTTGTTTTAGAAAAACTTAGTACGAATCCCTTATTCATAGTGATAGATTCGAGAGAAAAGTACTCTCTAAGAAATGATAGTGAAATGTGTATAACTGCAGCGTTAATACAAAGCGCTTCGTTATTTTGTCACAGATACGCAAAAAAGGGCCTTCATATTAAAGTTTGCATTGCAGATGAAATATTTCCATACATAAAAGAAGAGTATATAACTAATTCATTGAAATACATAAAGAATCCTCTTTATATGTGCTGGCGTCCCAAAGACTTACTTCGTCTTATCTGTTGGAGATTTTTTAAGTTTCTCAAGTTAAATAACTATTCTAATTATAACCAATCGGATATAAAGTGGGACTCTTATAAAGATATCTTAAGTAAAGTCTGGATACCACATTTTGGAGCCAAAATCATGAACACTCGAGGAATTGAAGAAGATACTTTTCCATATATTTTAAGGCATACGCATTTGAGACCGCGGCAGGTTATATATGTTTGTAACAATATTGCCATCTTGGCAGATCGTCGTGGAGAGTTTCCAAAGTTCTCCCAAGAAACGATAAGAAGAGCAGTTAAAAATGCAGAGGTCGACTTAAGTGACGAAATCTTAAATTCATATTCGACAGTTTATCCTAATGCAGGTGATATTGTGTCTGCTTTGGAAGGTATGCCGATACAATTCAAATGCTCGGCATTGTACAGAGCGTCTAAAAGAACTGCTGGATATTGGACTGATGGTGAATACTCTCAATTGGAATTTATTAAGCTGCTTCTGGAACTTGGAGTTATAGGTAGAAAAAGAGAGAACTCTGAAACTTCAAAATTTGTGACTGCAGACTTCGAATTTGCTTTACAAGACAGATTGTTTGTTACAGAAAAAGACCATTGTGTTATACATCCTATGTTTTATTCAAAGCTTAATATTAATAGAAATAACCCTACTGACGACTGCGTCTATCCTTTTCCTGACAAGCCCGAATTCAAGATTATAATCTAGCTACCACACAATGGGACATAAAAGTAGCAATTGAGAGATGAGGCCCATGCCGTAGGCATGTATAGTGTGAGCATACGCTCCTTATAGTATAGGCGAATGCCTCTTGTCACCAGCCGCTACATGTCGTTCTACGGCTGTATGTAGTCTTGGGTTATATGGCGTCAGGACGATTCTGTACATACATCCCGCCAGTCGAGCCATGACTCCTGCGTCGCCACAGCTGCGACTGTCATGATCTATATCGCCCTGACAGGACCTCCCTCTGCCCCCGAAAAAGGTGGCATGACAGACTACTACCTCCTACGTCAGCAGTAGACAGCCATTCATAGTTTTTAGTGTGTGTCCAGCCGGACCTTACTTTTTTGGCGGTTCTCGCTGCGACTCGCCAGCGCTGTTCTCCACTACTCATATCGAAGGATCAATATCCATGCGCACACAGCTCTGACGTGCTCCCTGTGATCCTGTGCTCGCCCTGCGGTCCCCTCCGACCAGGGGGGCTTAATAGTGCTTCCACCTCTGGTGGATGTTTTCAGCTATCCCCCTGCCCTCACCTATCCAGGTATCTATTCAGATACACCTCTGTCTGGCGGTCGGTGACTCTCGCAGGTGGCGAGCGGCTTCGATTAATAGTGCAGGATTAATACATAGACCCGGGTTCCAACCGAGAAAAAGACTACAAAGAGGGAGTTATAGGACTTGAGAATCAACCACAGGTTGTCAGTAAAGGGGTACGTCAGCCATATGGCATCCTCAGACCCTACAG
>CAZAXY010000031.1:0-30725 GCA_964489125.1 uncultured Saprospiraceae bacterium | reverse complement strand
CGTGCAGGAAGGAGCGGACACCAACCACTGGCTGTCAGCAAAATCTATTTCGTGCCAACGCATACGCTAGAGTTGATCGAAGGTGCCGCTCTCAGAACAGCGATCAGTCGTGGTATCCAAGAACCAAGAATACCATTCATCAGATCATTTGATGTGCTGATACAGTATCTGATGACATTGGCAGTCTCAGAAGGGTTTTTACCATCGCTGATCTATGAGGAAATCAAGAACACCCATTGCTATGAATCCCTTAACGATGCTGAGTGGCAATGGATACTTCACTTTTTATTATATGGTGGCTCATCCTTAGGGGCATATGACGAATATCAAAAGATTGAAGTGCTCGACGGCCTCTATAAAGTGACTAATAGACGTATTGCAAGAATGCATCGATTGTCTATTGGTACCATCGTCAGTGCGGCATCGCTAAGTGTGGCATTTCAAAGAGGTAAGCGCATCGGCAGTATTGAGGAGTGGTTTATTGCTAATATTAAACCAGGTGATGCATTTTGGTTTGCAGGTCAGGCTCTGGAGTTTATACGAGTAAAAGACATGACGGTACAAGTCAAACGATCCAAAAAGAAAAAAGCAAAAGTACCATCATGGGGTGGGGGACGCATGCCATTGTCATCGATGTTATCCGAAATGATCCAAAATAAGATTCATGGCTATGCCGAGGGCCAGATAGATGAGATGGAGACCGAACTCCTTAGCCCTCTCTTCGACTTACAAGCCGCTAAATCTGTGCTGCCAAGGAAACATGAATTTCTGATCGAGTATATACACTCTAAAGATGGCTATCACCTATTGATGTATCCATTTGAAGGTCGAGCAGTCCACGAAGGGATGGCTGCACTATTAGCGAAGCGTATTGCTGATCAGTACAGTATAACTTTCAGCATAGCGATGAATGATTATGGATTTGAGTTGTTAACGGATCAGGAGATCGACTTGTCAATTATAAGCAAGGAGTTATTCAGCACTAAGCAGCTTGTTGAAGATATCCAAGGAAGCCTTAATTCTGTAGAGATGGCTCGACGGCGATTCAGGGATATCGCCAAAATCTCGGGCCTGATTTTCCAGGGATATCCCGGTAAAGCCAAGAAACAGCGTCATCTTCAATCCTCCTCGTCTCTGCTATTTGATGTGTTTAAGACTTATGAACCTGATAATCTCTTGTTTCAGCAGACCTTTGAGGAAGTCCTCATTTTTCAGCTGGAGGAAGCTCGGCTTCGAATGGCCCTTAATCGTATTCAAGATCAAGTGTTGACTATTACTAAACCTGATGGCTATACACCTTTATCCTTTCCAATAATAGTAGATCGCCTGAGCAGAGAGCGTCTCTCATCTGAAAGTATGGCGGATCGTGTGAAGAGAATGATCGCTCAAAGCTAAATCTTTTTTACAGTACTCTGGCAGCAAACGTGTCTCCCTGACTGATATCACCAGTTTCCAAACCCCTACGCAGCCATCTCATACGTTGCTCCGATGTACCATGGGTAAAATTCTCGGGAACAATATATCCCTGAGATTGCTTTTGGATATTGTCATCACCGATTGCCTCAGCAGCTCTCATTGCTTCTTCTATATCACCACGCTCGAGGATGTTATTCGCTTGATGTGCGTGGTGTGCCCAGACCCCTGATAAGAAGTCGGCCTGTAGCTCTAATCGTACTGAAAGATCGTTTTGTTCCTGTTGGCTGATTCTACCACGTTGGGCATCTATCTGACGTGTAATGCCCAGCAGGTTTTGTACATGATGCGCTACTTCATGTGCTACGACATAAGCCATGGCAAAGTCACCACTTGCTCCAAATCGTTGACTGAGTTGATTATAAAAGGAGAGATCTATATAGATCTTCTGATCTGCAGGGCAGTAAAAAGGGCCAGTAGCAGACCGACCAACACCACAAGCAGACTGAGTTGCATCAGTAAAGAGGACCAGTTTGGCTTCTTGATAATTGCGCTGTAGTTGATTTCTAAATATCCCATGCCATACATCTTCGGTCTCTTTTAGCGTTACGCCTACTAACTCCGCTAGAGCCTCCTCCTGTTGGCTGCCCCGATAAGGTTGACCATTGCTTGTTTCTGTCGGAACTGGTTGTGAAGAACCACCGCTCTGAAGCAATGTCCCTAATATATCCGAAGCATCACCGCCCATTACCAGCGTCAGTACCAGTAGAAGGATGGTTCCTATACCTATTCCTCCACCTATTTTTCTCATGCCACCGCCTCTCTGGCCACGGCGGTCTTCAACATTTTTACTTTGTTCTCTACCTTGATAGCGCATGTTAGTTGTTTTGTTTTGTCGTGCTGTCTATTTGTCGACAACTACTATAAAGTTATGAATCATTTAACTAGTTCCTCAGAATCTTAAAAATTGGTTTGAATTACCTGCCTAACGTATACCTGAAAACCTGTACCTGGGTATAGGTTTGCACGACAGGCCGGAGCAATTCTATTAATCTATGGAGAGTTTGACAAAGACTTCGTCATGATCAACGGGACCCCTGAGGTAACGACTGGATAAAACTAATCCATCGAGTATCAAGTTGAAGGATAAACGCAGAGATTGACAAATACTGCAAGAACATTTGTGATGGCAGAGCATGGAAATATGCGGAGAATACTTTGGAGAGAGCCAAGGAAATTGGAGATAAAATACTAGGAGTAAGTCCTTGATTGTTGTATGAATAACCACTAAAGATTAAACACATATAAAGTTATTAATATATTAATTTTTTATATGCGTGAAACATCAATGCACGATATACCGTATATTTGTTACAGATTCATCTAATCAACAACCTGAGGTGATTGGATCTTAGAACCTTTTTTTTGAATCCATCATTCAAGAAAATTTGAGGGAGCCATTGGCTCCCTCTTTTTGTTTGGACATCCTTGGTTCCTGTCATCTCCTCTTTTTCATTTTGAATGAGGTACGATTGAAAAATCTTCATCGTCTGTTCCTCTACTCATGTTTATGAAAAAGTAGTGCTGAGGTTTGAACCCCAATTTTCATCTGAGCTTCTGGATGCCTATTTGCCTTTCGTCAGCCCATCTGTCTATGAGGATCACAATAACGTAGAAGTATGAAGGCAAAACGGGAAAAAGAGAAATTCAACGTTAAAGAATAGACAACAGAGAAGATCGAAGAAAAACTCATGAAATCATAGCCCTGAGAATCTTTCATTCAACCCCATTGTACAGGCCATAGTAGAATATTAGATTCTCAAGCAGAGCAAATCAATAAAAGCCCATATGCAAAATGTTGATAGTCAACTAATTATGTGGTATATTTTAAATATTTGAAGACCAACACCCTAATCGATTCTCAGAGCCGATAATCATCCTCTCGACCGCAACCAATCCTTAAATGGCCCAAACTTCGTAGTCATGTCGATTGCCGTCTTTTCTTTCTCTGACAATACCGCAAGACGTTCAGGAATATCAATTTTTCCAAGAATGGGTTCCATTACTGGTAAGAATTTCGCCGGATGGGCTGTTTCCAAGATCACTGTTTTTTGACTAGGGTGATTTTTGCTGTAAGCTTGGGCAGCTAGATAGCCAACAGCACCATGTGGGTCAATGACATAATTGTGTCGGTCGTACACTTCTTTTACTGTAGCGCAAGTTTCTTCGTCAGTGTATCGATAACCGATAACCGATTCTTTGACAGAGTCCCAGTTGTGATCGAAGAGGTTCTCTATTCGTCGGAAGTTAGAGGGGTTACCTACATCCATTGCATTAGATACAGTCTGAACAGATTTTACCGGATCGTATGATCCACTCTCCAGATATCGTGGCACAACATCATTGACATTAGTGGCAGCGATGAGTTTGTTAATCGGAAGCCCCATACGCCTAGCAAGGATTCCTGCGGTTAGATTTCCGAAATTTCCTGATGGTATGCAGAAGTTGATAACAGTATCACCATGCATGAGTTGTTTATATCCTTCGAAATAGTAGAATGATTGAGGGATCAACCTCGAGATATTGATTGAGTTGGCTGAACTCAACAAGTATTGATCATTGATTTCTTGATCCAAGAACGCTTTTTTCACCAGTGCTTGACAATCGTCAAATGTCCCATCGACTTCAAGGGCAGTAATATTCTGTCCTAATGTTGTCAGTTGCTTTTCTTGGAGAGGACTGACTTTCCCTTTTGGATATAGGATGATGACCTCGACACCTTCTACCCCTAGAAACCCAGCTGCCACAGCGCCACCAGTATCGCCACTTGTTGCTACGAGGATGGTGAGCTTTCGATCTTCGTCTACTACTAAGCGGCCCATGATGTTGGCCATAAATCGAGCACCGAAATCCTTAAACGCCAATGATGGTCCATGCCATAACTCCTGTACGGATAACTGTTCAGTAAGGGTAATTACTGGGGCTGGAAAGTTGATCGCCTCCGTTACTATATCTACTATTTCTGCACCAGAGAAGTCAGCTTCTAAAAACCGCCTACTTACCTCATAGGCAATATCTTGAAAAGACATCTTGTCAAGATTTTGAAAGAAGTTGTGATTGAGGGCATTGATCTGTTCTGGCATGTAGAGCCCATTATCTGGCGGTAGACTTTTCAAGACAGCTGTCTTCAAGTCTACCATACGTTCTTTATTCTTAGTGCTATAATATTTCATGAAGGTCGTATAAGAAGGGTTGTTTCCTCCGCTCACGCAAGAGCATTACATTTTATAAGCGCCAGTATTGTTTATTGGTGACATATATGCTGTAGAGTGGATGGACAAGCTTTCAAGGTATTTAGTAATCTCAGTGACGGCATTCTCCGCGATCAGCGTGTTCTGAGCAAATCCAAACATGCTCGGTCCTGCACCACTTATAGTATAATTCATGGCGCCATTTTTTAGAGCTATATCCTGCAGATCATAGAAATAAGGAATTAATTGTGCCCGTTGCGGCTCGATGACATGATCTTTCAGGCTTCGCTTCATAAGTTCCAGATCTGACGTATACAGACTCGTGACGAATGCCGCAATATTACCAGCTTGACAAATCATCTGACTTAGGGCAACTTGATCACTCAAGACAGCACGCGCATCTTTAGTTAGAATTTCTATGTCAGGATAGATGAGGAATACTGTCAATCCTCGAGGAGTGGGCAACTTGACGAAATCATAGCTTGGATTATCTCTGATTAACACAATCCCGCCAAGTAGAGAGGGAATGACATTGTCTCCATGAATTGCGCCATCCGCTGCACTTTCTCCTATTACAGCATATTTTGCAAGCGCTCTTTTCTCGAGGGGTCTACCTAACAGCTCATTAACAGCTAATACTCCTGCTGCAGCGCTTGCTGCACTGGACCCCATACCGCTGCCAAAAGGCATCTTTTTATAGATTTCCAGTTCTATACCTTCATTTTGAAGTCCAAGGTCTTCGAGCAACTTTAGGGCACCAAAGCTGGCAGTATTCTTATCTGCTTCCATTGGAAGCTTCTTTTTGGTCCCATTAATTTTAGTGATTCGAAGTCCAGGAATGTCACTTTGCCTAGCTATAATCTCATCTCCAGGGCGATCGATTGCAAATCCCAATATGTCATATCCAACAGCAACATTTGCTACTGTAGCTGGCGCAAAAACTCGAACTGCTTGCTGTCTCTTACCCATTAGTCATTGTATCGAGTGACGAAGGTAAGTATAAGGGATAAATGTTTCGACGATCATTCAATTATCTGAGTAGCCTAGTTTGCCCTATCCATAGATGACATAAAAAAACCCAGACCTAAGTAGGTCCGGGTCCTCTCATCTAATTCTGAGATTGGTTTAGTTATCCTAATCTGGACGCCACAGCATCCCAGTTGATTACGTTAAAGAAATTGCTGATGTAGTCGCCTCTTTTATTTTGGTAGTTCAGGTAGTAGGCATGTTCCCAAACATCAATACCTAATAATGGAGTTCCCGACTGTTCCACGATATTCCCCATTAATGGGTTATCCTGATTAGGCGTTGACGTGACGAATAGGTTGTCATCCGCACCCTTACATAGCCAAGCCCAACCTGAGCCAAATCTCGTAGCAGCAGCCTTGGAAAACTCGCTCTTGAACGAATCAAAATCTCCAAATGCACTATTGATCGCATCTGAAAGATCTCCTGAAGGAGTTCCTCCACCTTTTGGTGACATGATACTCCAAAACAAAGAGTGATTGTAGTGACCACCGCCATTATTGCGGAGTCCCGTGTCATCGGCGGAGATTCCTGCCATCACATCATCTAAACCCTTACCACTAAACATTGTTCCTTCGAGAGCCGCATTAAACTTGCGGACATATCCTGCATGATGACGATCATGGTGTATCTCCATAGTCTGAGCATCAATATTTGGTTCAAGAGCATTGAATGCAAATCCTAGAGCAGGCACAGTAAAAGAACCTGATGGCTGCTCAGCTGGGGCTTCTGCAGATTTCTGTTCTTTTTTAGGAGCGTCGCACGATTGAATCAGTGGACTTACAGCTGTACCAGCAAGTAATATCGAGCTAGCTTTAACAAAGGTTCTTTTTTTCATGTTACGATAGTTATATCAATCTATATTGAAAGTAATAACAAAAACAATACTGCTGGTGTTATGCTAAAATTTTTCTTTAATAGCCTCAAAGTCCTGTCCGTTTTATGCCATACACTTACCTGTCTCATGGCTCAACTAGACATATCTCCAAGAGAAAAGGTTTATATCCATACCGATAGGGCAAAATATGGAGCAGGAGAGACGATTTACTTTAGCGCATATCATTATGACCAGGGATATGGAGATGATGCGGAAACGAGTCGCGTTTTATACGTAGAGCTTATCAATCAAGATGGAGAACAAATAGGCTTTCAGTGGTTGAAGCTATATAGCGGTCGAGCCGAAGGATCTATAGACATCGATTATCAGCAGAAGAGTCAGTACATTACATTAAGGGCATACACCGGCTACATGCGGAACTTTTATGATAGCCTATTCTTCAGAAAACAAATTGAAGTTGTTGGCTTATCTGAAGGTCTTGTTGCAAGAGATCAGGAGGACAAAGTGGTGATACAGGCATTTCCTGAAGGAGGACATCTGCTTAGTGATATCGTTTCCATAGTAGGGGTTAAATTATTAAGCGGAAATAAGGGAATAGGTGGAACACTTATGCTATATGAAGATGATGAGCCGATTAATGACATCCAGACGAATGAAGTTGGATTAGGAAAGTTCGTAGTAAAACCTCAACAGGGTTCGATCTATACTATAAAGTATGGAGAAGAAACCCACACACTCCCTACAGCATTGGACGCAGGTCTCCATCTAAGAACTAGAACTACAACTGAAGCGATCAGCATTTACATAGATCAGCGTGGGGTAATCAATAGTTCTGAGCACAGCATAATGCTCATATCAGATGGACAAGTCTTGTACAATGAAAAGATTGCTGAACCCATCTTGAAGCTGCCCAAAAATGAACTTCCTACGGGATTGCTGACCGTCGTAATTATTGACCCCAATGGTCGCCCAATCCAGGAGCGATTATTATTCAATCATTATGGTATTGATCAATTATCTGTAGACGTTGCTACAGAGGAGTCATATACCACGAGACAATCGATTACAATCCCTATAGACGTCCTGGCGGGAGACCAATCAGACGTACCGGCATCTCTTTCTGTTAGTGTCGTAGATAATCGTTATTTCTCCTCTTCGTCAGATATAGTAAGCAGTTTTTTGTTGGAGTCGGAAATCAAGGGTGTGATTGAGAATCCGTCACAATATCTCAAAGCCAATGATCTCGAAGTCATCAATAAAACAGACTTGCTCTTGCTCACTCAGGGATGGAGAAGATATAATTGGGGCAAGCCTGAGCGTATTAATTTTCCGAAGGAGCAAGGTATTGCGCTTAGCGGCAGAACAGTTAAAGCAAAAAAAGTAAATCAAGGACTTAAGACTTATGGAACACTGAGCATTATTGATGAGGACTTTGACATTATTCCAATGGAAACAGATGACCAAGGATATTTCAATTTGGGAGAAATAGGACGCTTTGATGAGGTTCCATTGTTCTTTCAGTTAGGCACCAAGAAACAGAAGGAGAGAAATCAGGTAGGAGGATCCGCTAAAGGCAATACAGATATACAGATCCTATTGGACCGACCTATACCTCATCCCATAACTAATAATGACATCGCCACGGGATCTGATCTTACAGATGCTTCAACTGAACAACTAGATTATCAGGTGGATGCTATAGCGGATGATGAGTTTTATATAGATGAAGGGCTGCTACTTGACGAAGTTACCATTGAAGCTAAAAAGGTCGATGAATGGGTTGATTACTATGATGACGTCATTAATTATGCGCCTTCTGGAAATCGAGTATTTACTGACAATATATCGTCCTTAGGTGCCTACAGGGATATATATGATATCCTCAGAGGAAGAGTAACAGGGATCGAAATCACCAGAAGTTCATCTGGCAATAGTCGACGTGATGTCATCATCAGAGGAAGCTCCTCAGGCCTTTCTGGAGCAACATCAGGGAACAATGCAGCTGGGTTTTTATTGAATGGCAGTTTAGTTTCTGCAGGGACGGCAGAGTCTATTAACCCTGTTGACATCGCATTTATTGATGTAATAAAAGGTTTAAATCAGCTTACCCAATTTGGAGCAGAGGGAAGTGCTGGGATAATAGCTATATATCTAAAGCCTCCTGGAGCTCGTTCGAATTCGAGAACCTCCGGCAAATCAAGCAAGAAGAACAAGGGGCTCCATGTCGACTATCAAGCCTATAGTAGTGCGAAGGAGTTTTATAAACCAAATTATGGGGCCGATGGCAGCTATGAAAAGAACACGATCAGAAGGACTATACATTGGCAGCCACTACTCAAACTGTATGAAGGAGGTTCCGCTGAGATATCATTTTATACCTCTGATTATATCGGCACTTATCATATAGATATTCAGGGGATCAGAGCTGATGGTACTCCGATAAGTCATCAAACCACCTTTAATGTAGGGGGGTAATAGCTCTGTCGAGAATTAATCACAATTATCACTTAATTTAATAATGCTAACGATCGAGATATGACTAAAACGCTATTCAAGTTAGGCCTTCTAGTTCTTCTGGTTTGCTCTTTTCTGACAATAGAGGCTCAACCAAAGCTATTTCAGAGAGAGAAAGTATATCTCCATACGGATCGCATAAAATATGGTGCTGGAGAGACTATATTCTTTAGTGCTTATCATTACGAACCTGTTGATAGCCAAGTAGAAGGATCAAGTGAAATACTCTATGTAGATCTAATTACTAGTCAAGGAGAACTGATTGGCACCGAACAACTCAAACTAATCGAAGGGCGTGCTTCAGGATCAATAGATATCGATTTTGATCTGACAAGTCAAGTTATTACGCTGAGGTCCTACACGAACTTCATGCGCAATTTTGACGATATCGATTTCTTCAGACAGCAAATTGAGGTTGTAGGATCGGATCCGAGTCTTACAAACCAAGATGCTAACCCAAAGATTACGCTTGCGGCATATCCTGAAGGGGGAGATTTGCTCAATGGCGTAGTATCTAACGTAGGTATAAAACTACAGAATGGCAAGAATGGAATCGAAGGAGAGGTGGAGTTGTTTCAGGACGGGGAAAGTGTTGACTTTTATGAGACTAACGAATATGGTTTTGGTAATATCGTCTTTACGCCAGAAGAGGGCTCCACATATATGCTGCAATATGATGATGTGAGCGCTACATTGCCCAAAGCTAAGACTCAGGGGCTCAGTATTCGGACGAGGACAACTACGGATTTATTCACCATATACATAGCCGAAAAAAGAGTGCCAGATATAGCATTACATACAGCTATGATCATCAGCAATGATCAAGTCATCTATCATGATAAACTCACCGACCCCATACTTAAGTTGACCAAAGAAAAACTACCTACAGGACTGCTCACAATTGTTATACTTGATCCTAATAATCGCCCGGTATGCGAGCGCCTATTGTTTAACCATTATGATATCGACAGCGAGTTTTTAGATATCGGCATTCCTGAAGATGCACCGACCACAAGATCTTTAGTTGAGATTCCTATCGATGTCTACGATATTGATGGGGATCCTGTCGTGGCATCAATGTCCGCTGCAATTGCTGACCATCGATATTACGGAGCTTCGCCAAGTATTCGGTCAAGATGGTTGTTATCGTCCGAAATCAAAGGATATATTGAAAATCCCGAGCAATATCTGGTTGAAAACAGTGAAGAGGTAATTGAGAAGACCGACTTATTATTACTGACGCAAGGCTGGAGAACCTACGACTGGGATGAATCTTTGACTATTGACTATCCGAAGCAACAAGATCTTCCAATCAGAGGAAGAGTAGTCAAACCCAAAAAAGTCAATGAGGGCCTTAAAACCTATGGCTCTGTTTCGATTTTGGATGAAAACTTTGATATCCTCCCATTGGAAACTGATGAAGAAGGATATTTCACAATTGATGATTTAGATCGATCGGGCGAGGTGCCACTATTCTTTCAGATGGGTACTAAGAAGCCTAAGGATGAACGTAAAATCGGAGGCGCAGCAATGGGCAATACGGATGTTGAAATTTTAATGCAATTAACCGAAACTCACCCAGCTACTGATAATGATCTAAATCCTCATTATCTAGCTCATTCCAAGGTTAAGGGGCAAATCGACTATCGAGCCGAAGTCTTGCCTAATGATGAGTTTTATATTGATGAAGGCTTACTCATCGATGAGGTAACTATCGAGGCAAAGAAACTGGATGAATGGGTAGAATATTATGATGATGTTATAAATTATAGTTCTGGGAGTACTGATAGAGTGTACACCGATGAAATAGTTGGAATAGGCAACTATGACGACGTCTATGATATCTTGAGGAGCAGAGTACCAGGCATTGAAATTACATTCCCGTTGTCGCCAAATAGCTCAAGCAGAAGAGATGTAATCATTCGTGGGTTTTCAACCGGTCTAGTAGAAGCGACAAGACAAAATAATGCAGCTAAATTTTTGCTAAATGGTAGTGCCGTTCCTGCACCCACTGTAGAGGCTATAAATCCCATTGATATTGCGTTTGTGGATGTGATCAAAAGTCTTAATGAATTAGCCATATACGGAGAATATGGCAGTGGAGGAATTATCGCTGTCTATCTCAAACCACCGGGTGCACGATCGAATAGCCGAGCACCTGAGATAGGGAAGAAGAATACAGGTGTATATATAGATTATCAAGCATATAGTGCGGCTAAAAAATTCTTTACAACCACCTATGGCGCAGATGGCAGCTATGACAAAGAAACGATCAGAAGAACAGTCCATTGGGACCCTATAATTACGACTGATGATGATGGAGTGGCCAAAATTTCTTTTTATACCTCTGACTATATAGGCACATATCATATAGACGTCCAAGGCATAACGAGCAAGGGGCAACCGATATCTCAAACAATGACTTTTAGTGTAGAATGATGATCCGGATCATCATATCCTGCCTACTACTCATCACAGGTCATAGTGGATTTAGTCAATCCTTAAATGGAATAGTTGTCAACCAAGACAGCGTGCCAATAGGAGATGCATTTGTATTCATATCCAATAGTAATTATGGAGTAGTCACAGAGGAGGATGGCACATTTCATTTAGAGGTGTCAGGTCTGGATCATCTTGAGTTAACAGTTTCTCAGATTAATTATGAACTCAATACAATGAGAGTGGCTCTTAAGAGCACAGACTATGTTAGAGTTGTGCTGCTATCGAGAACTAATGAATTAGGATCTGTAGAGTTAGTCAAGAAATATGATCCGAAGATCAGGAAACGTAGATTAAATAGATTCACAGAAGCTTTTCTGGGAGAGGAAGCGATCGGCAAAAAAATAAGAATATTGAACCCTGATGACCTGTTGTTTTATCATGATGGTGATGGGTTGAGGATAGAAACTAACGAGCCAATTCGAATAGATAATTCCTATCTGGGCTACTTGATACAATTTCATGTCAAGGACTTTATTCTCTATGACAATGAAGATCTGGTTTATTCCGGCTCCGTGTTTTTTGAGGAACAAGAGTTGAAAAGGAGAGACTTAGCGAAAGCTAAAAAGAACAGGAGGCGCACCTATAAAGGGAGCAGTCAATATTTCATGAGGCAGATGATATTGGGTGATGAAATGAAGGGATATACACTGTCTATAGCAAGTCGTAGAGACGCCACTCACAATGAGGAGTTCACCCAGATCAACTATGAACAGCTCAATATTAAGTATACCCCAATGGATAATACTTATCGTATGTTAATCGGGACCATGCTGAGAGTATACCATAAACAATATGAGACTGACTCGTTCATGTCTCCTATGAACAGCGTTATTATAATGGATACTTATGGTAACATTATTAACTCTCAAGAAGTGGAGGAGTTTGGGTACTGGTCCAAGAGAAGAATGGCCGTTATATTGCCCTTTGATTATTTGCCGGATTAACCACTACACTTTCACATTGCCTAATTGAATAATCTCGGCAAATACACCTGCCGCTGTAACATCGGCACCAGCGCCTGGTCCCTGTACAACAAGCGGTCTTTCTTTATACCGTGCGGTTTGAAATACAATCATGTTGTCAGTGCTTGCAAGATTATAAAATGGGCTCTCTGTAGTAACCATCTCCAGACGAATGGAGGCTTTGCCATCAACTAAGGTGGCAAGATATCTCAGTTTTGCATTATTGGATTGAGCTTTTTCGATAAGACCTCTGAAGTGATCATCATGACGCTCGAGTTCTACGAGAAACTCATCTATAGTCCCTGCATCCATACATGCCCGAGGAAGTATTGCCTCCACAGAGACCTCATCAGGTTCGATTTGATAGCCGGCTACTCGTGCGAGAATGATAATCTTACGCTTAATATCCTGACCAGAGAGATCATCACGAGGATCTGGTTCTGTATATCCACGCTCTCTTGCCTCGAGGATGAGATCTTTGAAATTCTTATCAGGAGTGTAGTTGTTGAAGATGAAAGAGAGTGACCCTGAGATTACTGCATTGATGCTCTCAATCTTATCACCACTGCGCACTAATCCGTCAAGCGTTGATAGTACTGGAAGTCCGGCACCCACATTTGTTTCAAAAAGAAAATGTGCGTTTTTCGCAACAGCTGTTTTCTGTAAGGTTAGAAACTGATCGTAAGAAGCAGAGGCTGCAACTTTATTAGCCGTAGAGATAGAGATGCTACTCTCCAAAATCTGTTCATAATAGTCAGCAATCTCGAGATTAGCAGTACAATCAATAAATATGGAGTTCGCATAGTTATAACCCTTCATGCGCTCGACATATTCACGGAAGCTTGAGACTTCGCCCTTCGATTCTAGTAGCGCTGACCATTTGCTGAGGTCTATCCCGTCCTCATCAAAGTACATCTTCTTAGAGTTGGCTATTCCGATGACTTGGATGTCGAGATTGAGCTCTTCTAGTAATCGCTGATGCTGTTCATGAATTTGCTTAAGCAAAGTTCCCCCTATGAGGCCTATTCCTATTAGGAAAACGTTGAGTCCTTTGTTTTCTGAGAGGAAGAAGGCATCATGTACTAGATTTAGCGCTTTCTTCTCGTCATTTTTCTTAATCGCGAAAGTTATGTTTAGCTCTGATGACCCTTGAGCTATTGCGATGATGTTAATGCCATTGTTGCCCAGTGATTTAAATAAGCTTCCTGCTAAACCTGGGACACTCTTCATATTTTCACCTATAACGGCAACGAGAGATAGATTTTCTTCTGATCGCAGTGGTTGGACGAGGTCACTTTCCATTTCTCCGGCGAACTCTTCGTTAACCGCTTCTACGGCCTGCTTCACCTCTGCGGATTTTACCGCAAAGCAGATAGAGTGCTCAGATGAGGCTTGCGTGATCATTATAATATTCACATCATGTCGGCCTAGGCAATTAAAGAGCCGTGCTGCAGACCCTGGGATACCCATTAGGCCGCTTCCCTCAAGAGTTAATAAAGCGATATCTGATATCGACGTTACCCCTGTGATTTGCTTGCCATTGTCAGCTGTTTTTTCCTTACTGATCAGCGTGCCTGGGAAATCTTGATTAAATGTATTCTTGATATAAATTGGGATAGACTTTGATAGCGCGGGCTGAATGGTTGGAGGATAGATCACCTTAGCGCCAAAGTGAGAGAGCTCCATGGCCTCATCATAACTTAGAGAGGGTATTGTGTATGCATTGCCCACAGTATGGGGGTTAGAAGTGAGGACGCCATCCACATCTGTCCAGATTTCTAATACCTCGGCATCAAGGGCACTTGCGAGAAGCGCTGCTGTATAGTCAGAGCCGCCACGACCTAGGGTTGTGGTCAGACCCCCTTGATCTGATGCGATAAAGCCTGTAACAATATTTATTGTGTCCTTATGGTCGTGATAATAGGCCTTGATGAGTTTGTTAGAACTCTTGACATCTACCTTGGCTGCACCGAAGTCCTTATTAGTTTTAATCAATGCTCTGGCATCAGTGTATTGACTTACTATACCGATGCTATTGAAGTATGAGGCAATGATGTAATTGGAATTACGCTCACCGAAAGAGAGCACATAGTCCATTGTCCGAGGTGAGGCTTCTCGGACTAAGAAAACCCCCTTGAGCAAATCCAAAAGCACTGTAAAGTTTTGCTCGATATGTGTTCGGTGTTCAGTGTTATCCTCAGTAATTAATTCATCTATGGCGCTGAGATGACGATCCTTTATATCATTGATGATGCTGGCATATGCTTCTTGTCCTGCAGCTGCGCTCTGAGCAGCATCAATTAGTTGGTCTGTCACACCACCAAAAGCAGAAAATACTATAGTAAGTTGTTCTTTTTTATTTCTCTTACCGATCAGTGATCCAATGGATCTGATGCGCTCTGGCAAGGCAACAGATGTCCCTCCAAATTTCAATACCTTCATGATGTATACTTAATCTATCGAAATAGCGCGGCCAAGCGCTTTTCTCAAATTATCACAAAGATGATAAAATCCAATGGGCTAGGCGTAATAATATCTTGAGGGGTTTATCCGGATACTGGACGAAAGAGGATTACTCAAAATCTGACATAATAGACATCAGTTTGATTTCTATCAATTCCATGTACCTCAAAGCCGTGTGATTCGGGAATCTCTTCAACTAAGTCAAAGGAAGTAACAGACTTTGGTAAACCACTAAAGAACAGGGTGAAAAACCCAGATCTACCTGCCTTGATATATTGCCAATCTGGATATGCGCTGATATTTTCATGGTGTACTAGATCGCTTTTGTGAGTACCAGATGCACAATAGAGATAGGTCGAAGGCCATATCCTAATCCCTAAATCACCGATAACAGGAGCTGATACGACACAATGCACGACAACTTGACTTTCGACCGCCGGCATCGCTTCGATTTCAGCCAATATATCTGGATCGATAGAGACTTTAGGTTTTTTGATGATCTCAGGAGAAGACATCGTAAAGAGGGTTTTAAATATGCAGCAATTTAAAAGATTAACTCCTCAGAAAGTATTAATCACAGCTCGACGCCAATTTGATTGATGCCCTTTAACACTTCTTCCCTCGAGAATTGATTGATAGACACCTCAGTCACCTCAGCTTGATTATCGTCAAGAACGTATGGATAGCTCAACAAACAATGGTCTGATCTACATGAAGAAAGCCATGATCCACGAGCATCGGATAGTTGAATAGAGATAGTATCGGAGGTAGATATTTGCCCTGCTGTACTGACTACGAGATATAGATTCTCGTAGCCATAGTCGATGCTATGGTCTACTATAATGTTGAGAGCAGCAGCACCTCTGTCTTGTTCTTCTAATGGGAACGTCACTCGATTACTATAAGACCAACCTGCACAGAGGTTCTGACTGGCATAGTCCATTGAGTTACTACAAGCGAATAATAGGACAATCAAAGTGAAGGATATTATCCTCATTCAAAGAGGTCTTTCATTCGCTCGAAGAATCCTTTTTCTGACTTATCAGGTGATGGTTGAAAGTTAGGAAGCGTACGCATCTTCTCAAGTATAGCAGTCTCTTCAGCATTCAAACTCTTCGGAGTCCAGATATTGACATTGATAAGTTGATCTCCCTTGCCATATCCTTGCACCTCTGGGAATCCTTTTCCTTTGAGCCTGAAGATTTTTCCTGCAGGAGTTCCTGGAGGAATCTTGATCTTCACTTTCCCTTCAAGGGTTGGAACCTGAACAGAAGTGCCTAGTGCAGCATCAGCAAAATTCAAGAATAAGTCGAAGATCACATTGTGACCATCACGAACGAAGTGTTCGTGCTCAAGCTCTCCGATTACGATTAGTAGGTCGCCAGTTGGGCCACCAGCTTTTCCGGCATTTCCCTTGCCTCTCATCGAAAGCTGCATGCCCTCGCCAACACCAGCGGGGATATCTATTTCGATCATCTCCTCGGCATACATCCGACCGTCACCTTTACACTTCGGGCAATATGAGCTAATTGTTTTACCTGATCCTTTACAGCTTGGACACGTGCCAGTAGTCTGCATCTGACCAAGGAAAGTATTCTTAATCTGTCTTACCACGCCATTTCCTCCGCATGTATTACAAGTGGCGACAGACTTAGAGTCTTTAGCTCCAGAGCCATTACAGGTATCACAAGCAACTTGCTTTTTGACCTTAATCTTTTTTTGAATTCCTTTGGCGGCCTCTTCCATTGTGAGAGAAACCTTAATTCTGAGATTAGAACCTCGTTGTCCACCTGTGCGTGTACGACTGCGTCCTCCTCCGAAGAAGCTTTCAAATGGGCTACCCCCATCGCCAAAGATGTCCCCAAAGTGTTCGAAGATGTCTTCCATATTCATGGAGCCTCCACCACCGAAGCCACCTTGATTGTTTACGCCTGCATGTCCAAAGCGATCATAACGAGCTTTCTTGTCAGCGTGGCTTAGAATCTCGTATGCTTCAGCCGCCTCTTTGAATTTATCTTCAGCCTCCTTGTTGTCAGGATTCTTATCGGGGTGGTACTTCAACGCAACCTTGCGGTATGCCTTTTTTATGGCCCCGGCATCTGCATTTTTAGGTACACCTAGTACTTCGTAAAAATCTCTTTTTGCCATGTTAATTTATTTGCCTACCACTACTTTCGCATGGCGTATGATCTTATCATTGAGCAAGTATCCTTTCTCGATAGTATCAATGATTTTTCCTTTCATTTCTTCTGTTGGCGCAGGAATTTCAGTAATGGCTGCATGTAATTCAGGATCAAAGACCTCTCCTGTACTAGTCATTTCTTTGACTCCTTTCGATTCTAATAGCCCTTTAAATTTATTATAGACGAGAGTGACCCCCTCTGTAAACACTTCATTGGTCGAGTCATCGTCTGCACTCTTTTTGGCTCTGTCAAAATCATCTAAAACTGGTAAAAGAGACGATATAGTATCTCGTCCCGCAGTATTGATGAGATCAAGGCGTTCTTTTACAGTCCGCTTCTTGTAATTGTCAAACTCAGCATACAACCTGATATACTTGTCTTTAGCTTCAGCTACATCAGCCTCAAGCTCGGCAATTTTATCTTCGAGTTTGGCAGTTTTAGAAAAGCGACTGCGCTTCTTTTTCTTTTTAGGTTCTTGTTCCTTTACTTCTTCCGTTTCTTGTTCTTCTGTACTCATCGGTGGTTCAATTTAGCTTAATATGCTAACGGCAATATCTCTGCCATCGTCAGATTACGGTCATTATGTCAGTTAATAATGGAATAAGTGCTGTCAAGAGTTCATATGGCAGCCAAAACTTGCGATATTTTCTGTCTCCAAGACAACGTATCTTCAGCATAAGACCTCATCTGTATTCTCAGATTTTGATCTCGGCACTTTCTATCAAAGGCGACTAGCTCTGACAAAGGCACAGCCTCGTCATATGCAGGCACTTCCATTGCAAAGGTACAGTTCTTAAAATCAGGATCAGTGCTAGAATAAATAAATGGTATTCCTCGTGAGCAGTATTCCCTGTGTTTTAATGAAGAATTGATGGCTACGCCTTTTCTGTGTATGCCAAGCGTCCCAATCGCTATGTGACACCGTTCGGCCAACTTGTCTAATGGTGAGCCCGATAGAGGACCATAAAAGAAGACCTTGCTAAGCTTGCGTTCTGAGCACATGGCTTTCAACTTGGGCAGATATACTCCACCACCCACTATATGAAGCGACGCCTCGGCGTGCTCATCCCATCCTGCTAAGATGCGATCCAAACCATGCCAATAGCGCCATTTACCGATAGCTAAGATATGGGTATGATTATTCTCTTCGGGGGTGGACTCTCTAAACTGGTCTATATCTATCCCATTAGTCATAGAGAGTGTCGGGATTCCGAAGATTGTTAGTTCTGGGCCACTGTGTGTAACAAGATCAACATAGTTTTTTAAATGTGATCTATAATGCCGATCCATCGTCTTTACCATCAACCCTTTGAGACCAGACCACTCTTGAACATATGGATAGGTAGGCATATCCATGATGATGGTGATATGTGGATTTTGTTTGTAAGCCCGTTTGAGGTATGCAATCATACTCGCAGTGGATACCTGATGTCTGAGCCACATTATATCATAGTCCTTATGATTTATGCCTTCGAGATTATTGAACCAAGTCATCTTCTTTATTACAGATGGGCCAATCATCTGTCTAAGTGGCTGTTCATTAATGACAATAGTATTTCCAAGGTTATGAACGATATCCACGGAATAGTTGTTAGCGATAAAGCCCTGAGCTTGGCCCTTGGTTTTAATCGCTATGCCTGCGTTATTGTCATCGGCGAGATTAACATTTGCTATGAGTAGGGCTCTCTTAGCCATTTCTTCCTGTAAGAGTTAAGAGTAAGTCGATGCCCCGGTGTTTGGTGGCAGAAAGCCTACTATATTTGGTCATGGTCCCGCCGAAGGATCTAAAAAACTTCTCGATGGTTGGAATCATGCTCCCCTCAAAATCAAAGGTCTGATGGCTTCCATTGAATCGCTGGATCGCATGCCATATCATCAAGGGAATGCTCCCCTCACTGCGCCATTGTGGGTCACTGCCTATGGCTAAAAGATATACCGTGTGCCGGTCATGAACCAAGTATACCATGCCATGGACATTTTTATTCTGATCGGCCGCTACTAGTATCAATCGCTGAGACCGTTTCTTCAGCGCTGTGTCCAAGACCTTGATCATATTATCGCCATAAGGCATAGGAAGATCTTGCCTTTGGAATGACTTTTTATTTATGTCATAAAATTGATCAATGTCTTCAGTCTCTGATACAGTGAGTGAAGCTTGAGCTTTGCGTATTATATTTTTCTGTTTAACACTGATGCCATCCCAGAGGCTTTGCTTGTCACCAAGATCGAGCCGATAGGTATATCTCGATTTTTCTTGGTAGCCATTCCACGTAGTAGCAAGTAAATTATTCATCAACGGATGCGTATGGGTCGTACTAAAATGCACTTGGGGAAGACTCTCACAGAGTTCTCCTATGACCTTGTGTTCATAACTATAGGTTTTATGAATCTTTTTAGGTTGTATATCGAGCACCCAGGGGCCTAGATAAGGCGTCAGAGGCGGCATAGTGATATAAGAGAGACCATATTTAGTTTTCTTATAGTATGGCCAGATGGCACGAACCTCATCGTTCTTCTGGTATACTGCGGCATCCCATTGTTCTTCACCACATACTGCATCGAGATACCACCCTTGATAAAATAAGGGCAAGTCTGCTTCATGCTCTGAGCAGAACTTATCATACCGACTTGATGTAGATTTGTCAGCCATCCTTATTGATCTCTCTTATATTAGGGACATGTAGCAAAGAAAATCAAAAATATATGCCTAATCTCGTCTCATCTATAAATAGAGCGAATTGACATTCTATTGCTCGATACCTTTTAAGATTTTATTTATAAGAGGAACATGATAGAATCTGCACTCAGACGTTCATACAGAGGATGACCTTTATATCTGTAGATAATATTCTAATATGAACCTAATGACTGATGCTTAAGAAGCTCGATAAATATATTATTAAGAAGTACATAATTACTTTTTTCTATACCATCATTTTGATCTCCGTAGTAGCGGTGGCAATGGATGTGAGCGAGCGTATCGGCAAGTTTATATCTAATGACTTAAGTTTTAAGGAGGTTGCCTTAGACTATTACGCACATTTTTTGCCTTGGTTGAATGGAGAACTATGGCCTTTGTTTGCCTTTCTATCAGTTATATTTTTTACATCAAGAATGGCGAGAGACTCTGAAATCATCGCCATGTTATCCTCAGGAATGAATTACAATCGTATTCTGAGACCCATGTTAATTGGTGCAGCTATAGTAGCCTGTCTTCATTGGGTTGGGGAGAACTATGTGATTCCTCGGAGCACCTATCATCTCAATGAATTCAAAAGCAAGTACATTAAGCGATCAATCAAGAAAGTATTATCTAATGATATCCAGTTTTTTATAACCGAGGATGAGAAGATTTATTGCAGGTACTTTTTTAAGAGAGATTCTTCGCTAAAGCACTTTAGACTCGAAAAGTTTAATGTAGAAGGAGAAATTGAATCGTTCTTCAAAGCAGAAAAATTGACTTATCAAAGTGAGTCAGGAAAATGGAGAGCTAAAAATTATGAGATGCGCTCCTTTGATGGCTTGAATGAAGCCTTAATCATAGGAGAAGAAGACGCTGAGCTTGATACGACCATCAATATTAAACCTGGAGACTTTATCAGGCACAGTAAGCAGATGGAGATTATGAGCACTCCCGAGTTGCACGAGTATATTACCTATGAAAAGGTACGTGGACTGGACAATACTAAGCGATTTACCATAGAATCCTACAAACGAACAGCGGGGCCATTCACTATCTTCATTTTGACACTTATTGGAGCTTCCATAGGCACTAAGAAGATTAGAGGAGGCTTAGGCATGCACTTAGCTTTGGGAGTGGGATTAGGAGCAGTTTATGTTGTCTTATCTAAGTTTAGCGAAACCTTTGCGAGCAACCTTAATGTGCCCCCGATTATTGGTGTTTGGGTCCCCAATTTGCTTTTTTTGGGCGTTGCTTTCTATCTTTTTAAGAATGCTCAAAAATAAAATTTCAAAATATATTGAAAATATGCGAAATTGAATTTCTCCACAAAACGCTGATTTTCAAAATTTTATGATGATAGTTTCATTGTTTTCACATCAATGTTTAAACAATGTTCAGCCATATACTATGTCTTGTTCAGCAAATTTGTATCTTGCGAGTGTCAAAAAATTATTTGCTATGCTAACAATGAATGAAGCAGACTTCAATGCTAAATTCGATGACCTCACGCCATCTCTGAAGTCATTTGCCTACAATCTCACTAAGGATAACGAAGAAGCCAAAGATCTGTACCAAGAGACAGCTTTCAGAGCAATGACTAATCGAGATAAGTTTCGTGCAGGGACTAACCTCAAGGCATGGCTATTCACTATTATGAAGAACATCTTCATCAATAATTATCGCAAGAAGACTAAGGCAAATACAATTGTAGACACAACCGACAATCTATACTTTATTAACTCCAGTAAATCTGTCGTCAGCAACGGAGCAGGTACTATTATTCAGATGGAAGAGCTTGGGAAGATGATCACGGATCTCGAAGATTCCATTCGTATCCCTTTTCAGATGCACTATGAAGGATATAAGTATCAAGAGATTGCAGATCAACTCATATTACCATTAGGTACTGTAAAGAGCAGAATCTTCTTCGCAAGAAAAGAACTTAAGAAGACAATTATGGGTCAGTACGGCAACTATAACACCATCAGAAGTAAGTTATCTGCATAAGATATACAATTCAAAATATTACTATTATAGGGAGGCTCAGTATTAATGTGCCTCCCATTTTATTTGTGGCATTTTAGGGATTAATTGAGCTAGTTTGAATTTCGCTGGAGATATACTACAATGGCATAAGACAGTAGACCGGAGGCTTCCGTGGAAGGAGTCTAACGATCCCTATAATATTTGGATATCTGAAATTGTCCTTCAACAAACACGAGTAGAACAAGGAACTCAATATTATCATCGATTAATAACGCACTTTCCGTCTATAGAGTCACTAGCTTCTGCTGAAGAGGACGAGATAATGAGACAGTGGAAAGGCTTAGGCTACTATAGCCGTGCTCGCAATATGCACAAGACAGCCAAGATCATTGTTGATGAATATGCGGGTCGCTTTCCAGATATTCATTCAGAGATTTTATCATTACCAGGTATCGGACCTTATACCGCTGCGGCCATCGCAAGTTTTGCTTTCGATTTACCCTATGCGGTGTTAGACGGCAACGTCTTTAGGGTACTGAGCCGAGTATTTGGAATCTTCACTCCCATCAATACGACTGCTGGTAAAAAGGAATTTGGCAAGCTTGCCGCAGACCTTCTACCTCATGAGCAGTCGGCTGATTATAACCAAGCGATTATGGATTTTGGGGCATTATGTTGCAAACCAAGAAAACCGAATTGCAAGTCTTGCACACTACTAAAATGTTGCTCAGCCTATAACAACAATCTTATAGATCAATTACCTCAAAAGGAGAAAAAACTAAAGAGGCGATCAAGGTATTTTATTGGATTAGTTTGTACGAGTAAGCGAGGATTGCTCATCGAAAAAAGAACGAAAAAGGACGTCTGGCAAGGGCTATATTCTATTCCGATGTTAGAGCTTGGTGGCAAGACGACCAGAAAAGCGATGAGTGAGCAAGTCATGTCGAAGTTTCCGGACCGAAACATCAGCCATGTTGCAACTAGAACCCAAAAACTAACGCACCAAGATATCTATATCGACCTCTTTCAGGTAGACCAAACTGCACTGGATGAATCAGAAATAGTTGTATCACCAGAGTCTTATGATAATTATGCGTACCCACGAGTTATCGACGAGTATATCAAAGACTACTTGGGAGTCTTCCAAAACGACTAAATAGCTATATCTTAGTAGATACATCAAGACTTAGTATGATAAATAAAGTGACCCTAATAGGAAATCTAGGGAAGGATCCTGAGATTAGACATTTTGAAGGAGGATCTAAGGTGACCAAGTTCTCGGTTGCAACTAATGAAAATTACCAAGATCGCAATGGTCAATGGCAGACACGGACGGAGTGGCACGATATTGTATGCTGGGGAAATCAAGCCGAGCGTGCCGAGCGTACACTTAAAAAAGGCGGTCTCGTATATATAGATGGAAAGCTAACACATCGCAAATGGCAAGATCAAGAGGGCAAAGATCGCTATACGACAGAGATCGTCACTAACTATTTTAGATCGTTAGAACGACGAGAAGGATCTGAAGCAAATGGACAAATAGCTCAAGGAGGTAACTTCCCTAACATCGAAGAGCAATTTCCCAAAGTTGATAAACCATCTATCAGCAGTGCACCTACATTGCCAGAGGAAGATGACCTTCCATTCTGATCGAGGTATTTTTTAATCAAATAAGGAAAATTGGACCCTGAGCCCCCCACCGAATTCTTATTAACATATCAGATACAACTATTAACTAGCCTCGTAGGCTATATTGGTATTGGTGCCATTTTATTGCTGTTGCTGCTCGCATCAGCGCTTATATCTGCTTCTGAGGTAGCCTTTTTTTCACTCTCCCCGCAGGATCTCGATAAACTAAAAGAAGACGGAAAAAGAAATGACCAGCGAATATTGAGCCTAAAAGATAAGCCCAGAAATCTGTTGGCGACGATCCTGATCAGCAACAACTTTATCAATATTGGGATCGTCATCTTATCTGATTACCTGTTGAGGCAGCTGATCACTCAAGCTACGCTCAAGTCGTGGGGACAAAGTCTTTTAAATATAGTTGGAGTAGATTGGATTAGTCTGTCGGCAATGGCGTCGGTCATCAGTGTTTCTATAACTATCGTAGGGGTAACCTTTTTATTGGTTCTATTTGGGGAGGTAGCCCCAAAGATCTATGCCAATCTCAACAATGTACGCCATGCCCGACTCATGGCACTTCCACTCGCATTGTTGTCAAGTTTGTTTAGGCCTCTTAATTCCTTGCTTGTTGGTTTTTCGAGTAAAATGGAAGAACGGATCTACCGTCAACGGCTCACAACACAAAGTACCACGGACAAAAAAGAAATCGATAAAGCCATTGATCTTGCCGTTGCTGAAGAAGAGGACAACGAGGATGTCGACATCCTCAAGGGCATTATCAAGTTTGGGGACGTGATCACGAGTCAGATTATGAAAAGCCGTATAGATATCACGGCACTAGATATTGAAGTAGACTTCAAGGAGGTCATGAAAACAGTAAAAGAATCTGGCTACTCACGAATCCCTGTGTATGAGGAAGACTTTGATGATATCAAGGGCATACTCTATGTAAAAGACCTCTTGAGCTATACGCAAGAAAAGGCAAAATTTGATTGGACGACATTGATTCGTACCAATACGCTCTACGTGCCAGAATCCAAAAATATTGATGAACTGCTTAAAGAGTTTCAGCTTAAGCGTACTCATATGGCTATAGTAGTTGATGAGTATGGAGGAACTCAAGGAATCGTGACCTTGGAGGATATCATGGAAGAGGTTATTGGAGAAATCCGAGACGAGTTTGATCCAGAAGAGGAGATCGACTACACAAAGATTGACGACAACAATTATGTTTTCGATGGGAAGACCCTCCTTAATGATGTTGCTAGAATAGTCGACATAGATAGTGAGGTGTTCAATGAGGGTAGAGGACAAGCTGACTCATTAGCTGGGCTGATATTAGAATTAGAAGGTCAGCTACCTCGTCGAGATAAAGAGATCTCGTATAAAAACCTGAAGTTTAAAATAATCTCAGTCACAAAGCGTCGTATAGAGAAGATAAAAATTAGTCTGTGAGGTTAATCATTTTTGTTGTTGTCTTAATCATCTGTCAATCTTGTGGTCAAGAACAGGTCGCTATACCAAAGCCTAGGCAATATCCCCGTGTTAATTATCCTGTAGGAGAATGGGGTCAGTTTAGGGAGGCGCTCTGTCCAGTCGTTATAGATGTTCCGAGCTATAATACTGTTGTCCTTAACGATATGAGAAAGGATAGGGAGCAAGACCATCCTTGTTGGTTTGATATTGTGAACAAAGATTTAGGCGTAATTATTCATTGCAGTTATTATGAAATGGATGCAGTAAATACATTCGATAAGCTCAGAGAGGATGCCTATACGATGGCTAGCAAGCACAACATTAAAGCCAGCTATAGAGACGAGATACAGATTGAAACTAAGCAGGGATCGAAGGGAATACTATTCAAAATTGAAGGACAAGTCGCCACACCATATCAATTTTATATTACAGATGAGAAAGATCATTTCCTGCGGGGGTCATTATATTTTAAAGAACGTGTTGAAGTTGATAGTGTCGCTCCTGTCATTGATTTCTTGCGGGAGGATATTAATAAGATAGTGGGTTCAGTGGCCTGGATAGATTAGAGAACATTCAGTTTATTCGTCTAAAGCGCCAAGGTCTTTTCGGATTATAGTTTGAAACAATTCAGGAGTGCAGATAAGAGTCTTTTTGTAATGCTTCAAGACCAATAAGTCTTTGTCTCCATTAACTAGATATTTAGACTCCCTGTATGAGCTAATGCAAGAAGAATATCATCTTTCAGATCTCTACATACGGTGTCAATAAAGATCGTTCGATAGTGATACTAGTCGTTTACCAAAAAGTTCTTACCCTGAACTATCCAACAATTCTTTCAGCGTATTTAAAGTATCTGCCTCTTGAGCCTTTTTATCTCGCCGCCATCGCTTAATCCGTGGAAACCTCAGCGCTACACCAGACTTATGTCTCTTTGATTCGTTGATACCCTCAAAGGCAATCTCAAAAACGAGTTCAGGATTGACAGATCTAACGGGGCCAAATCTTTCTATGGTGTTCTTATTGACAAACCGAGTTAGCTCTCCAAACTCTTTATCAGTAAGTCCAGAATACGCTTTGGTAAAGGGGACAAGATTGTCTCCGTCCCACACAGCGAAGGTATAATCGGTAAACAGATTAGATCGTCTCCCATGTCCCCGTTGGGCATAGAGCATGACTGCATCTATGGTGAAGGGGTCAACTTTCCACTTCCACCATTCGCCTTTTTTGCGACCGTCTTTGTAAATGCCATTTTTGAGCTTAAGCATAAGGCCTTCGGACTTCACGTTACGACTATTAGAACGGACTACGACTAATTCTTCCCATTGATCAAAATGGATTGATGCCGAGTAATGTAACACATGTTCATCTTCCAGTTTGTTAATCGTGGCAATTAATGCCGCCAGTTGAGCCCTTCGAGAGGATAGCGAGATTTGCCTGAGATCGACGCCATCAAGTTCCAACAAGTCATAAGCGATGATCGCACAGGGATGAGAGGCCAACATCTTCTTCGAGACTTTCTTTCTACCTAAGCGTTTCTGCAACTCATTAAAGGATTGTACGCCATCTTCACGATATACGACTAGCTCTCCATCAATGACGAAGTCTGGACTTTCTGAATTGCCCAGATGAAGCATCTCAGGATATGATTCTGTTACGAGTTCTTCGCCTCTTGACCAAAGGAATACTTGATCATTTCGCTTGATTAGCTGAGATCTGATACCATCCCATTTATATTCTGCTGACCATTCAGCTGGATTACCTAACTCGCTAGGATCACTCTCAAGTGCATATGCCAAGTAAAATGGATAGGGCTTTGAGTCATCGGCATTGATGTCATCCGAAAGCAATAACTCTTCATAGGTGATTGTGTCAGGGGTCCAGTTGCCCATCAGGCGATAAGCGATTTCGGCATCGGTTTTGTCCAACGCTTTAGCGAGTGCCTTGGCAATCAGTTTCTGTGAGACGCCCATCCTAAATCCTCCCGTGATAATCTTGTTGAATAGGAAAATCTCTTGTTGACTGAGCTGATTCCAAGCATCCAATATGAACGCCTTCTTATCCACTTCTTCCTTCTCCTTTTGATCTTTTATCAAGGAAATCCAGTCGGACAGCGTGTTCTCGGAGTCGGTTCCAGTTGGCTCCAAGAGTAAACTGATTGTTTCGGCCAAATCTCCTACCACGTGATATGACTCCTCGAACAACCAATAGGGAATACCGCTATGTTCAGCGATCCACTCTCTGAGCAGCGAAGTACTGATTGTTCGTCTTGGGCGTTTATGAGAAAAGAGGGCTATGGTCCATAATTGATCTTGCTTGGAGGCCTCTTTAAAGTATTTGACCAGCGCATCAACCTTCAAGGAAGTCTTGGTAGTGCTATCGATCTCATCGAATAGTTTGGCAAATCTCTTCATGTCTGATCTGCTTGGTCCGTCATTGAATTATCATTGAACTCTGTTTTTACAGGTCTTGCTATATATCCTTGTTCATTGAGGTATTTTGAAAAAGTCTCTGTATTGCCATGTGTAGGGTAGATGTGTTGTGCACCCGATTCTTCAATTGCGGTCATCAGGCCTTGCCAATCACAATGGTCGGATAATACAAAACCTCGATCTCCCCCACGGCGTCTCCGATTGCCACGTACGGCCATCCAACCAGAGGCGATGCCAAGCGAATGATTCTTGATCTTTTTAGACCATGATGAACCTATCGCGCCAGGAGGGGCTATGATCAGTGCTTTGCTCAATTCCCCCGTCTTTGGCGACCCCTTGAGGTGTTTATGTGAAGGTAATGACAGCCCCATTTTATCATACACCTTATTCATCTCATATACGGCACCATGTGTATAGACCGGCCCAATGGACGGATCAATGCTGGAGAGTATGCGCTGTGCTTTACCCAATGAGTAAGCAGTAATCAATGAAGGGCGATTGACAGAAGTGTTATTGTGCCACCACTGATTGATATCATCGATAATGTCCTCCTGAGGTTTCCACCTATATACAGGAAGCCCGAAAGTACATTCCGTAATAAAGTGATGGCACTTCACTGGCTCAAAGGCCTCTGCTAAACCATCATCTTCAAGTTTATAGTCACCTGAGATGACCCAGACCTCTCCTTTATGTTCGACTCTTATCATCCCTGACCCTGTGATATGCCCTGCAGGATGAAAAGAGAAGTTGACACCATTGATGTTAAGCACTTTACCATAGGCGATGCCCTGGATATTCATCTCAAGGCCAAGGCGATGCTTCAATATGGGAACAGAGCTGTGTGTACAGAGGTAGTGCTTATGACCCCATCTGGCATGATCACTATGGCCATGGGTAATCAAGGCATAATTCACCTTTTTCCACGGGTCGATGTACACTTTTGCGGGAGCGCAGTACAAACCTTTATTGGTGAATTCTATGAGTTTCATTACGCAAGTATTAACTCCTTAATGTACTTTCAGTTTTTTTAACGACGCCAAAAGAGCGCTAGGACTATGCAGGACTCGAGGGACATCATTCCCATCCTTTGGAATAATCGCAAACTCATCATTGGAGCCACAGTTCTCTCAATGGTCATCGCTGCTGGGCTATCCCTATTTTTGGCAAATTACTACAAAGCGACTTCTTTGTTTTATCCTGTCAGCGAGGAGTTGCAACGACCTATTGTTGATGCCAAGGATGATCAGCTCAGTTTCTTTGGCAATGACCATGATGTAGATCGCCTATTATCCATAGCTCAATCGAGGGAGATCAAGCAACGTATCATCGAGGAGTTTAAGCTGATAGAACACTACAAGATCGATCCTGACGACAAAAAGGCACTGCTCAAGGTGACCAAGAAGGTTGATAAACTCTATGAAGCGCTGAAGACAAAGCTTGACGCTATAGAGATTTCTGTTGAAGATCAAGATCCTGAGCTGGCGGCACAGATCTGTAATCGCACCCGAGAGCTCATTGAAGAGAAGGCACTCGAGCTCACTGAAGGCGCTCGTAATCAATTGATCAAGTCTATGACAGAAGAGATTACTAGTAAGGAAAAAGAGCTATTTGAGATGACCGCCCAAATTCGAACCAGTCGAGAAAAATATGGCATCTACGATACCGAGTCACAGGCAGAGGGCCTAGCGACTCTTCAGGCGAAATCTCCAAATAGTGCATCAGTTAAGTCGACTATAGATAAGTATGTTACAGGTGTTTCGGAAATCAAGAAACTCGAAGTGCAGCAGGAAGAACTGGCGAAGATTATCACTAAGGATAGAAACCAACTCAAGCAGCTTTCTGCGAGTAAGAACAGAGAAATCAGTGCCATCCATGTCATAGAAATGGCAGATGTTCCACTAGAGAAAAGCCGACCTAAGAGATCTCTTATTGTCTTAGGAGTGGGTTTGCTCGCAGGTTTGTTTAGTTCATTGTTGGTACTGGTACGCAGGAGTATTAACCGTTTAGACTTTTCTGTAAAGTGATACAGTCTATCACAAGAGCACTTCCTAAAGAAAAGGCCTTCGTGGGCACCGTACTTATAGCGAGTATTTTTTCTTTTACCGCTCTGGCCTATGATGAGGTCGCTCTTAGCCTAGCCCCCCTGGGAGCAATAGTCTTGATTTATCTGCTATCGGGCTCCTTGACTACTATCTATCTGATGACTGCGGTCCTTATACCTTTTAGCACTGAGCTCGATTTAGTCGGAGGTATTGGATTGGTATTTCCAGGAGAGTTGATGTTTTTACTACTTACAGGACTGGGGATCGTGAAAATGATCAATAGTCCCCCACCTAAAGAGCTATTTAATTGGCTTTCCTTCTTTATATTTCTGCATGTATTTTGGATAGGCTTCACAGGGATATATGCAGAGTATCCAGTGATCTCTTTCAAGTACCTGTTAGCCAAAATTTGGTTTGTAATACCATTTTATGCCCTGCCGTTTTATGTCTTTCGAGAACATGTCCAGTTCGATCAATTTTTAAAGGTCATCGTCTGGGCCACGCTTATAGCAGGGTCTTATGTGTTTGTGAATCATGGGCTCGACGGTCTTAGCTTTGATAGTCGGACCAATGCAGGTAAACCGATCTTCAGGAATCATGTCAACTACGCCTGTCTACTCTTGATGGTTATTCCAATAGCATACTATCTATATCGCAGGCAATATGGGTATAGATACCTCTTCTTAATTCCTATCTTTCTGATATTCATCTATTTTACCTATGCCCGGATAGCTTATATCGCTTTAGCGATGATGATCGTAATGTGGATAATCTATAAGATGAGGATTATGCGTTTGGCTGTCGCAGTTTCCTTAGTAGTTATTACAGCAGTGTCCATAAGCTTTTTGTCTGGTGATACGCTGTTGCATTATGCACCTGATTATGAGACGACAGTGAGTCATAAACGGTTTGATAGGTTAATAGAGGCATCTTATCAATTTAAGGATATCTCTACTATGGAGCGAGCCTATCGATGGATGGCGGGGCTGGAGATGATTGCTGAGCGACCGATTGTAGGGTTTGGTCCTGGCAATTTCTATGAAAACTATCAAGCCTATGCTATCAATAGCTTTCAGACCTACGTCAGCGACAATCCCGAGAAATCGGGTATCCACAATTATTACTTGATGCTCATTGTAGAGCAGGGATTCGTTGGATTGTTGATATTCCTCTCTTTGATCGCAACGTCATTTTGGAAGATTGCTCAGAATAGATCAACCTTCTTAAACAGGCCGATCACTCAACTTGCTATATTTTGGCTAGTCGGCATCTGTGTAGTATTGCTCCTCAATGACATGATTGAGGTGATTAAGTTTGGGCCGTTCTTCTTT
>CAZAXY010000030.1:25666-31757 GCA_964489125.1 uncultured Saprospiraceae bacterium | reverse complement strand
GTAGCCCGATCATTGATACACTACTACTTCGGAAATAAAGAAGAGTTGTGGAAAGCTTCCATTAAGAGAATCGCTAATGAATTCATAAAGGAATTTGAGTCCTCTAAGAAAATTCACAAAGACCTTGACGGCACACAGATGATTAAAGTTGTGGTGAGACAGCTCGTCCATTTCTATGCTAAGTATCCTGCCTTTCCGAAAATACTCGCACATGAAATGAGTGAAGAATCTGAGCGCAGTGAGTATATCTTGAAGAACTTCGTAAAGCCATTATGGGCTCTCACAGGAGAGTTGTTTAAAAAGCAGCGCAAGAGAGGGACAATCAAAAAAATAGACAAGGAGTTTCAATCCCACATATTATTGGGGATGGCGAGCAATCTATTCTCTAATCCTTATATGACACGGCACCTATATAATATAGACCCATTTAATGAGGAAGTGATAGAGCGCTATGCAGATACCGTAGTAGAGATTTTCTGCCATGGGATGGTGAAAGAATAATGTCAGATTCGACTATTAATAAAACAGGCCATTGCTCATAATTAATGGCCTGTTTTATGTTTTGGATAACGCATTTTTAATCATCTTCCACGAGATCACATGAATGTTTTCTTCTGCCAATTTAGCCCTGAAAGTATCACTCATTAATACATTGAGATCCTCCTGCCTCCATGTGGCGCCGTATTCTGGATGATTAACCATCACCTCATTTAGCTCTGCATTGTCCTTGCCAAGATGAACGATAAGTTCATTAATGCCGGGTTTCACTTGTGTCAAGAACTGCTCATAAGCGCTTGCCCATGAGTCAGGTGTAGCTGGCAACATCAATATCTGATTGACAGCGACTTGATATGGTCCAATCCAATCTTGAACATCCCAGTCCTCTGGTATGCGATTATAAGGTAACAAAACAGGTAATTCATACTTATTTCCCAGTTCCAGATAGGCCTTGAACAGTTCTTCATTGCCAAATAAGGTACCCATATGAGTATCGAGATGAGTTAATGGGACACCAAACTCCAAAGCCCGTAGGACCTGTCCATCAATCTCTCTTTTTATTTCCTCAATATCATACGAGTTTACCACGTCTTGTACCGCTGGATACATGAAATTTCTATCAGTAAGAATAGAGCGAATCTCATTAGATGAACTAACACCATCCCACTTATAATGCTCCCACTCGGCAGTCAAAGTGAGGTGAATGCCCCAGCACATCTCAGGATGAGCCTTAGCATACCGAGCGATGTGCGGAAACCATGGACATGGCACCATGATGCTTGCAGAACTGATATATCCTTCCTCAAATGCTTCAATAGACGCATCATTCACACTATGTGCAACGCCAAGATCATCAGCGTGCACGATGAGCAATTTATCATCGGTATCATATCCCATGCGTTGAATAACTGAGGAATTAGCTTGTCCATTACACGATATGAAGGCCGCAACAAAAAATAACAGCATTACTAAATTGGGCATAGTCTGTTTCATATTTTTAGCACATTGTTGTCAAGTCATCATAAAATAAGAAAAAGATGCCAAGAAAAATAAGAATGGGAATGGTAGGCGGTGGTCGAGATGCCTTTATAGGGGGTGTACATCGTATTGCCGCAAATATCGATGGCCAAATCGAATTGGTCTGTGGCGCTTTCAGTAGTAATCCCGAAAAGTCAAAACTGTCGGGTCAGGATTTTTATCTCGATCCCAACAGGGTTTATGGCTCTTATGAAGAGATGATTATGACTGAAAAGACGCTCCCTGAAGATGTCAGGATGGATTTTGTGTCCATTGTAACTCCTAATCACGTGCACTACGGACCAGCTAAGATGGCTCTAGAAAATGGCTTTCATGTGATCTGTGATAAGCCTTTAAGTTTTGACCTTGAGGAAGCCAAAGACTTGGTAGATACAGTTAATAGAACTGGGCAACTCTTTGCCCTAACACACAACTATACTGGCTATCCCATGGTAAAGCAAGCACGTGCCATGGTTAAAAATGATGACCTCGGAATCATACGCAAAGTCGTCGTCGAGTATCCTCAGGGATGGTTATCTGATTTAATCGAGTCAACAGATCAAAAGCAGGCAGCATGGCGCACTGATCCCAAACGTTCCGGCATCGCTGGTGCCATGGGTGACATCGGAACACATGCAGAGAACTTGGCAGAGTATATCACCGGACTTGAAATTTCAGAGATCTGTGCAGACATCAGCACCATCGTAGAGGGCCGTCTCCTCGATGATGATGGCAATGTCCTGCTTCGGTTCAATAATGGTGCCCGTGGCATCCTACATGCCAGTCAAATCTCTAAGGGAGAAGAAAATTCACTCAATATCCGTGTATATGGGACCAAAGCCGGAATAGAATGGCACCAGATGGAGCCTAACACCCTAATCGTAAAACATGGAGACAAACCAACAGAAGTCTATCGTACGGGCGTCGGAGAACTATATCCAGAATCTGCAGCTCACACCAGAGTGCCCGCTGGTCATCCTGAGGGCTATCTCGAGGCCTTTGCGAATATCTATCGCAATTTTGCGAAGTGCGTTCAAGCTCGCATTGATGGTGTTACTGTGGATCCAGTATATGACGACTTCCCAACAGTGGAAGATGGCTTAAGGGGCATGCAGTTCATCTATAAAGTGATCGAATCAGGCAAGAGCGACCAGAAATGGGTAAAGATGAGTTAGTTCTCAGCTATTGTAATGTAGATCCTTCTTTGTCATTTCGAGATCGCACAAAAGTGCATTTGCAACAATAATAGATCACAAAAAGTGTCAAGAAGAAATAGCGCTCCATTCACTCCTTATCGAGCTCAGCCAGTTTTGTCATGGGTAATGAGGTACGATTGAGATGTCCGACTGTTCTCGTAGAGTTGAGTACTACAGTGCTTGAAAGGAGGGAATGGCGGCTTGAACTATGAGTAGTATACTATTATACTCCTCGGTCTGAATATTTCTCTTTTAGTCGATATGAGAGAAGAATCTTGTCGTTTTGGTCGCCTTGACTTGTGTATTCGTCTAATAAGACAATTAATTCTATGTAGTGGACTCAGGATGCCCGTATCTTATGACGAGTTAATCATCTTGTTATGCTATCTACTTATTTAAAGTGCTTCGTTGGCACCGTAATCATTAGTATTATTCTCTTTGCAGCATGCCGCACAGCACCTGAGCCCGTAATTGATATGGATGCTGGCGTACCCAACTTTGGTCTCCATGATCAGAATGGCGCATTTCACAATCTATATTATTACTCTGATGCTAAGGCTGTCGTCTTATATGTGCAGGGCAATAAATGTCCTATTGTCCGCAATGCCATTACTGATATTAGGTCTGTGAGAAGAGAATTCAGAGACCAGGGGGTGGAGTTTCTGATGATTAACTCTAACGTGCAGGATGACAGAGCTTCTATCGCCACTGAATCCGAGGAGTTTGACATAGATTTTCCAATACTTAAAGACGATGCACAACTAGTAGCAGAAGCTTTACAACTCCATCGCACAGCAGAGGCAATAGTCATAGATCCCTATAGTTGGTCAGTAGTCTACCGAGGGCCGATCAATGATAGAATAGGATATGAAAGTCAGAAGAATGATGCCGATCAACATTACTTATCAGATGCGCTCAATGCTCATTTATCAGGTGAAGAAATCGCTGAAACATATGTTAAAGGCAAAGGGTGCTTAATAAAGAGGCTCCACGATGATGATGAAGACTTCTCATCAATATCATATGCTGATGATGTGGCTCCCATCCTAGTTGACAAGTGTATGAGCTGCCATGTCGAAGGAGGTATTGCCCCTTGGCAGATGAAGAATTACGAGACTGTGTTTGGCTGGTCACTAATGATGAGAGAAGTGATACGAACAAAGCGCATGCCACCGTTTCACGCTGATCCAGAGACAGATAATATCAATCACGATATAGCCTTGACCAATGACGAACTTAAAACTATCGTGCACTGGATAGATGCAGGCGCCAAGAAGGATGGAGATCGAGATCCCCTTGCGGAGTATAAGGCCAAAGCGCCGAAATGGGAGCTGGGAGAACCAGATCTAGTCGTTCAACTTAATGAAGAGGAGATTCCCGCCACTGGTATTATTGACTATCGCTATCAAGAGCACGAGGTCAATATAGATCAAGACATCTGGGCCACTGGGTTTCAAATCTTACCAGGAAACAGAGAGGTATTACATCATGTGTTGATTAGTGTCATATACCCTGATGGGTTTTTAGAACCTATCGATCGGTCGAGTCCTTGGCTTGATGGACTTCTCGCAGCTTGGGCTCCAGGTGGTGAGACTGAGACCTTCCCCGAGCATACAGGCAGAATCATACCTAAGGGTTCTAAGCTGCACTTTCAGATGCACTACACCACTAATGGAAAGGCTCAAAATGATCAGTCTACTGTGGGGCTATACTACACCACTGAGCAACCAGAGAATGAATATCTCATGGTCGGGGCATTTAACCCAAGAATACAGATTCCGCCTAATGAAAAGAGTTATAAGAATACCGCTCGACACAAGTTTGAGCATGATGCTACGCTATACACGCTCTTCCCCCACATGCACTTCCGTGGCAAGTCGATGAAATTTACTGCCTTGTATCCAGATGGAAAGAGAGAAGTAATACTCAATGTACCGAACTACAATTTCAATTGGCAGCGTGGATATCACTTCGAAGAGCCACTTAAGATTCCGGCTAGGACCATACTATATGTCGATGCAGAATTTGACAATTCAGCGCAAAACTCCTTTAACCCTGCACCAGAACGTACTGTCTACTGGGGCGACTACTCATTTGATGAGATGCTCATTGGGTATATGAGTTTTGAGTATCATGAGGAAAATCAGGACCTCTCCATGAAGTGATTTTCCTACGGCATTGTGGAGAAATAAACTGGTGGGAATAAACAAAGGAGGATATGAAGGAGGTCGTCATTGAGGCTAAGGAGTTAAACAAAAAATATGATACGGGACAAACTTTAGTCCCTGTCATCAATGGAATAAATCTATCGCTCTATAAGGGAGATTTTACTGTGATCATGGGTAGCTCGGGATCGGGCAAGTCAACATTACTCTATTTACTAAGCGGATTAGAGGTTCCTACCAGCGGAGAGATCTGGCTTGAAGATAAGCCTGTGCACAGTCTTGATGAAAAAATGATGACGCTCATCAGACGGGAATATATAGGCTTTGTATTTCAGGATTTTAATCTGGTTCCTAACCTCACATTCTTAGAAAATATACTCATACCAGCATATCTGGTTAAAAATGATCGCAAGCAACTCAGAACTCGTGCGGAACAACTCATGAGCAAGATGGATATAATAGACCTCAAGGATCGACTGCCGTCACAAGTTTCTGGAGGTCAACAGCAACGATGCTCTATGGCACGTGCTATCATTAATAATCCCAGAGTAGTTATGGCTGATGAACCCACGGGCAACCTCAACTCCTCTTCCTCAGAAGCCGTACTCGATATACTCACTGAATTGAATAAACAAGGTCAATCCATAGTTATGGTTACCCATGAACCCAAATCAGCAAGTCGAGCTGATCGTATTATATTCCTACGTGATGGAAGGATCGAGGACGAACTTTCTTTTGAGAAAAACGACAGTGTTGAAGACAAAGAAGTGCAGCTCCTGAAATGGCTTGCGGGCAAGGACTGGTAACAAAGATGAGTTTGACGATTTAGCGCATGAAAAGTGTATTCCTCATTACTTGGGCCAATATCAAACGGAGAAAGGTGCAAACCATTCTCGTAGGGATCTGTATTGCACTTGCCGCACTACTCTTCTCTACTGTGATCGGCATGAGCCTCGGAATGCAGCGTCCTTTTGACAACTTATATGAGAAACTTAATGCCTCACATATCGTACTTGATTTCGATATTAATTCACATGACCCAACAGAGATAGCAGATTGGTTTAGCGCCCAAGAAGAAGTTGTGAGTGTGGGAGTCCCGAAGTCTCGGAGACAGATACGAAAGTTCCCTCAGTTTAAAGGTGAGGAGTTACTCAACTTACCTGTTCTTACAGAGTTTCATGGCAATAGCTTAGAAAATGATCGCTTGGATATTCT
>CAZAXY010000030.1:0-25566 GCA_964489125.1 uncultured Saprospiraceae bacterium | reverse complement strand
CTGTTCTTACAGAGTTTCATGGCAATAGCTTAGAAAATGATCGCTTGGATATTCTTGAAGGTGATAGGTCAGAATTTCCGCTCCCTGGTGAAATCTGGGTGCCCAATCACTGGCGCAAGGGGGCGTCAATAGCAGTTGGCGATACCATCATGTTTTCAACTGACAATGGGCTATTCCCTCTGACAGTATCTGCTGTCGTCGTCGATGCCCATCATTCCAATGGTCTAATCAATCCCGCCCCAGCATGGATGGGCCCAGGTACGTTGTCTATGCTGTTTCCGGTTAAGGAGCTAACCCAGGTGACAATGGGTATACGACTAAAAGATCCAGCAGATACTGATATGATATGGGCAAGATTCAATCGAGAATACGCCTATCGAGGCTTCAGCATACAGTACAAAGACTATAAATCATACTTCCAAATTCTCTATCAGATCACTGGCGGCATACTGCTCATCTTCGTGATATTTGGAATCATAGTTACCATGATTGTGACCGCATCGGTAGTAAGTAGTTCTATAAGAACGGACTACAAGATGATTGGCATGCTGAAGACTCAAGGCTTCACCAAGCGTGATGTAATCAGCGTATATGTCATCCAGTTTCTACTCATCACCTGTGTTGCAGTCCCAATAGGTCTTATAGGCGGTCACTATACGACTCGACTGGTATTCAAGTCATTGATAACAGCCATTGGCTCTGTCAACTTTGATATAGGGTTGTTTATCCCGTCGATATGGACGTTCTTAGCATTTCTATTTGGTATATTACTGATATCCTATCGCAGCTCAATCCAAGCAACACATATACAACCTGTTACGGCAATTCGTAATAATGGACCACCACAAAAATCTTATAGCAACAGTTCTTTTGGCTTAGCCAAACTAGGTGTCAGATCAAATGTGGTCAGCTTTCTATCACTGCGATTTTTGCTGTCCAATGTCAGGCGTGCCGTACTGCTATTTGTAGGATTGACCTTTGTGATATTCGTCCAACTGCTCTATGTCAACGGCTCAAGTTCATTGTCAGGACTAAACACGAATAGGCCCGCATGGGGCTTTAACTATTGTGATGTATCTGTACGTCAGTTAGGTCCGCAACTCCCCAATCAGGCAGACTTCTTAAAAGAAGATCTCGAGGATGATGATCGCGTTAAGGACGTGGTCAAGGTCGGTACTTATCTTGCAACCCTCCCTGCTAAAGAACATCAAGCCCCTAAGCCTATAGTAGGCATCATATATGATGATGAACTTGAAAAAGTAGGCCTTCAGGTCATAGAAGGGAGACATCCCGTATTCGAAGATGAGTTGTCACTTGGTCTAACCAGTCAAAGAGATCTTGGCGTTGAAATCGGCGATAGTGTAGGCTTATTTATGGAAGGGCAACTCGTGCATTACACGATTACAGGAGTCTATCAAACTCTGAATAACTTGAGCGAAGGATTCTTAATGAGGCTAGAGGGTATCAGAGAAATTAATCCGCTCTATGACTTGAGAGCATATGAGATTAAGTTGAAGAAGGGTGAGGACCATGCTGCATTTAGAGATGATCTGATCAAGACCTATGGCAGTGCATACGACGTTTATTTGGTCTCCGATCGGCTCGGGCGCTTAGAGAGCATCCTCGCAGGAGTCAACGATCTACTGACGTTGATCTCTCTATTGTTCTTAGGTATACTATTCGTTACGGTGTTTAATGACACTGTCTTAAGCATCAGAGAGACACAGCGCAATATCGGCATCTTCAAGGCCATAGGGATGACGCCATTTCAATTGCAGATGGCATTAATGATCAGGGCCTTGATTATAGCAGTGATCGCCCTAGTAATAGCAGTGCCTTTATCACTTTACATCATCCCTGCTGCGTTAGGAAAGTTTACTGTATTTGCTGGCTTGGCTACCTTCCCATATTTATATGATGCGACAGGTACCATGCTGGTCGTCCCATTCATAATCATTCTCACTATTGTAAGCGTCTGGTTGGCTTCTCGGAGGTTATTAAAGATCCGACCGAGAATATTAGTAAGAGAATAAAGTTGATCGTTCAATGAAGTATATTATCGCCTACATCTTAATACTCTTTTCAACAGTCTTGCTTGGTCAGCGAGCTGAGGCTATCCGCACTGTGGATCAATACTTGGAGAACTATCTTGAGCGCACCCCTGTCCCAGGGTTTGCCATAGCCATAGTAGAGGATGATCAGATCATCTACAATAAAGCCTTTGGTGTAGAGCGCCAAGGAGAATCCGAACTGATGACTCCTAATAGTGTACTCGCCATTGATGCCTTGGGCAGAGGATTTGCGGCTATGGCTGTGCTACAATTAGTAGAACAAGGCAAGCTCGATCTTGACGATCCAGTGATAAAGTATCTGCCATGGTTTCAGACATCCAATAAGGACTTTAGCGACCAGATAACCCTGAGGATGTGTCTGAGTAATACCTCAGGTATTCCTCCTCAATTTGAATCAGCGCCAAGTCTTGAGGACCAGGATGGTCTCAAGGATTTTATAGCATCTTTTGAACAACATGTCATTAAGCGTCAGCCGGGCATGTCACATGAGTATTGTGATGAAGGATATAGCATCATCCATCACCTCATAGAACATGTCAGCGACATGAACTATGCAGATTACATCGAGCAAAACATCCTGTCACCTCTCAATATGGGCAACAGCTCTGCTGAATATAGAGCTGATATGGACATCATATTTGGTCACGAAATGGACCTTGTAGCGTGTCGACCCGCAGTATATTCTCGCCCTGACCCAAATTTTACGGCCTCAGGATCACAGTTTTACTCCACAACAGAGGATCTGAGCCGCTACATGATTGCCCTGCTAAATCAAGGGTATTACAGGGGTAAGCAAGTCATCAGCGAATCTGGGTTGGCAGAACTGTTCAAGTCCAACACGTCATTCGAAGGATTGGGCACCATGCTAGGAGGTAACGGAATTGATATACAATATGCCTTAGGTTGGATGGGGATGTCCATAGAAGGGCGCGACATCATGATACACACAGGAGGCAATGGAAAGAGCGGCGCAATATTGGGGATTAACATCGCTAAGAATCAAGCCTTTGCCATATTGTTCAATGCTGACGTCAATCGCTTTGATAGATTTGAATATCCTGGCATGGAGCATGCTGTGAATAATGTAATCCACCTGATCAATCAAGAAGACACTACAGAGTTTGGCTTAGTCAGATCTAATCTGGTTACTGAAGAATCCTATGATCTACCCATCGAACTATGGGAGGACTATGTTGGCAGCTACGAACCGATTGGCCAGCAAAATCCATTTTTCAATAATCGAACGCTCAAGATCACCCGAATCGATGATGAATATCTTGAGCTAACTGTTGATCACCAAAATAGATTTAATGGTCGCTATCGATTGGATTTCTCCACTAAGGCGAGGTCCACACTTCGCAATATTGCTCAACCCAGGGATATACAGTTTACGATCTATCCAGATGGTTATGTTGGTGGGGTGTTCATGTTCGGCACAGAATTCCGCAAACTCAATGAGCAGCAGCGCAGGAAGCATATCTCCATTAGCGCTCCAAATGGTTTAGGAAGCTTTAGCTTGCCTACAGGATATACGCATCAATGGGAGGGTGATCGACTCAATGTAACTACGGACAATGGCGGAAAGCTTAACCTTGAAATCGCAAAACTCAGGAGTCGCAATTTTGACAATCTGGTTGAATCAAAAATGGCTGACAAGGACATCATGTCCAGAGGCAATATCAATACGACCACTGTAAAAGAAGGCTTATGGACAGAACAGTCCATCTATGCCAAAGAGGGTAATGCGATAAATCAATACATTATCGCCTTATATCAAGATCCCAATACTCGCAAAGAGATGAGCTTAGTCTTATCGCAACCCTTTGGCTCTTCTAATGATCGCAATTATGCCATCATTCAGAATCTTCAGCGGACGATTACATTTTAAAAGCTTAAGACTCGAAAGTCAGCTCCACAGCGTCTGACTGACAGCGGGCTTGGCAAGCCAGGATATATCCAGACTTTACCTCCGAGTCATCGAGCGCATAGCAGACATCCATAGACACTTCTCCTGAATGAACCTTCGCCACACAAGTGGAGCATGCTCCACTGGTACAAGAGTATGGGGCATCGATTTTTTCATCGATGAGCGCATCAAGGATCGTCTTATCTGAAGGCACGGTAACTTCATATTGCTTGCCCGCAAGATTCACCTTTACGGTAGCACCAACACCATCACCAGAGCTCGCTGGCTTCGTGCTTACGAATCGCTCCGTATGTAAGAATTCATTAGCGATGCCTTTACCTTCAAGATGATCGATGATTGTATCAATCATTGCTCCAGGTCCACAGACCAGGTAGTGAGCTTCAACAGATTTCTTATCATTCTCGTTTAAGAATTGATCTACCTTTGCTTTATCAATTCGCCCAACCCAACCTGTCCAGCTCATCTTCCCTTTAGAGAAGAGACCTTTGAGTCCTCCAGATTTTTCTTTCTTGGGTTTACTCAAAGTCTGCTGATAGTTAAACTGCCCTATGTGCTTATCTGCGAGACTCTGTAGTTGATCTTTGAAGATCACACAGGCCTCATTAGTATTGCCATAGAGTAGGTTACAAGTGCTCTTAGGTTCCTCCTCGAGAATGGTCTTGATCATAGAGATAATCGGCGTAATACCGCTCCCTGATGCGAAGAAATAAAAGTCTCTTTGCTTATGCTCGGACAGGTCTATGGTGAAGTTCCCATCAGGCGTCATCACATCGATTTCGCTCCCGGAACGCACAGTATCATTAACATGATTAGAAATGAGTCCGCCTTTGACCCGCTTGACATTGACACCTAAACCTGCCTCTACAGGACTGGTGCAGAGCGAGTATGATCTGCGCTCTTCATTGCCATTAATGTCAAACTTAAGCGTGAGATATTGACCTGCTTGATATTTATAATCACTGGCGAGGCTATCAGGCACCTCGAAGTAAATAGATTTAGATTGATCAGTCTCCTCGACCACTTTCTTAACTGTCAGCTTATGAAATTCGTGACTCATGTCTTATCATTTTTAAAAGGATCGAACAGCCTTAAACAGCAGTACAAATCCGAATATAATTAAGGCCGAACCTGCGACTTTGTTTATGATGTTCAGTGTTTTTTCATTCATTCTCTGTCGGATCATCTTTGCCATCAGAACCTTGAGGGAGTCCGTAAATATAATGGTCAAAATGATAGCTGTTACGAAATATTCGCTCTCTATTACGGTCAACTTTTTAGTTGCTACATAGGAAGTGATCGTGCTCAACCAAAATATAAATGTGAATGGATTTACGGTATTAACTAAGAATCCTTTCGTCCAGAATCCCACCCAACTCGAGGATGTCACCTGCCGAGTATCTAAATCAAGGTGAGACTTCTTGATGACATTGGCTACACCAACACCTATCAAGACAATGCCGCCTATTAGGCCCATCCAAAAGATAAAACTTGGGTGTTGCACTATAGAATCTATGCGCTTAATAAACATCAGTGTTAGTGAAACTATGATGATGTCGCTCACCCAGATTCCCGAGGCGGCAGTTAATCCGGCCTTAGTGCCATGCTCTAAGGTAGACTGCATCAATACGATGAAAATTGGTCCAAGGAGAATAGCAAGCGCCAAGCCAAGATAGATGCCATCAATAATGTACTGCATAGCTATGAGTATAGCGAGATTATGAGGGATCTGCGATGTGGTCGATCCCTAAATTCGCACAAATATATACCTTGCCAAGTGCCTAAGGCTAATCTGCCATTTACAATTGGTATCGTAACTGACGAACCGACAAGACTACTCTTAATGTGTGCCGGCATATCATCATCTCCTTCGATATCATGCGTGACAAATGACATGCGCTCGGGAACGATATGATTGAAGAAACTCTCAAAGTCTAGGAGCACCGTCGGATCAGCATTTTCATTAATGGTAATCCCAGCAGAAGTGTGCTTGATAAATACTGTCATTACTCCTTGATCTGGTAGCTGGCCTAATGCCTCTATGATAAGGTCTGTAATGATGTGAAAGCCCCGACTATAAGATGGCAGGGTGATAGGTAGATGTTGTATCATCTGGACTGACTAGGTTTTGGACAATCTAATCTTCCAAAATACCTAACAAGACTTAGGCCCACCAATACATAACTATCACTATTCCGATTATTACCTCGCTGCCTGCCTTGATTAAGTGGATTATTAGTAGGGTCCGATAACAATACTGCTGTCTGGCCACGAGTCTGTCGAAGCACAGTAAAATCAGGAAATGACGTACTCACATCATCGAGATAATCGCTACCAGCTACTCTCAAGCCCGCCTCAATATTAAAACTCCAATCGTAGTTAATATCCCATTTAAAGCCTATACCAACCAATGCCGCCAGAGTAAACTTGCCATACTCCCCTCCGATGGCTTGTCCCTCAGTACCGTTTAATCGAAGATTAAAAACTTGTCCATCTAACTCCCGCTTGGGGGTGAATGTCAGCGCAGTAAATCCTCCAAATAGATACGGTGTATAGTTCTCATCGTCGCTGCCATGGATATAAGGGAAGAAATTAAATTCTACTTGATTGCTCAACTCAAAGATGTCCGAATAAAAGCTCAACTGACGACTGAACTCAAAACTGTTGAGAGAATTGTTGTCATTGGCACGTATGCGGGCATAGTTGAATGAGGATTTGACAGAGATGCGCTCGTCAAAATTATATCTGAACAATACCCCGCCAGCGAGACTCGGCCGAGCAAAACTCAGACTAGTCTGTAGGTCACCAAAATAGTTTGATGAACCGATCCATCCACCTACCTCAATTCCTTTTTGGGTATTGCCTCTCGCACTGAGTAGAAGGATGAATACAATTATGATCGAGACTTGCTTCCTCATTGGACGAAGTAGTAACGTGCATTCATCACCCTTAATTGTTGCCAGTGAGATTAGTTAATGACTCTGCTGAGGGTGAGCCAAGATTATGTTTACGCTCTATCACATTGGCATACATGTCAATAGCATAAGATCTATATTGCTTAGGGATGGTTGCAAGTCTGGTTTGAAAGTTATTTCTCTTGGAAGTGCTGATGTCTTCGCTAATCTTATTATCCGTCTTGATTTGATGGCACATCCTATTCGTATCATGAGTGTAATAGATTGACGTGATCTGTCGATCTATTTCATCAGCTACCTCCTCAGCATTGGAAAATTCCTGATCGAGAACAGTCCCAAAGCTTAAGTGAACCCCTCCCTTGTTTCCTTTAATTCCCTTACTGATGCTTTCAAAGTCCTCAGTTGCCCTTTTCCGGTAGCTTCCTGTTGTCTCTCTCAGAAATAACTCCCGAGCTTTATCGGTATCACATGGATCTAACTCATATGATATGGCCACAGGAACGATAGATAAGGATTGGATATAGCTGGCGAAATCTTGTCCTTTAGATTTGCTCATCGCAAACATCTTGATAATAGCAGGTTGTGTGATGTCCCGACCGTCTTTAGCCCGGCCTTCACCTTGAGCGATCCATATGTTACTGTGGTCATTATGTACTGAGTGGCTTATGTATTTGGATAGATGCCTTAGGGCATTCACTTTTTCTCTCGGGCCCTTAATGGACCGCTTTACAATAAAGCTTTTATTAAGCCTCATCAGATCAGAGATAAATGATTTAGACTGGAGGTTATCTCCTATTGCTATTCGTACTGTCGGATAACCGCAAGTTTTAAGCGCATAATTGACCAGTGCTGGGTCCAAGACGATATCACGATGATTGCCGATGAATAAGTAGTTGCGATCCTTATCAAGTTGCTCAAGACCCGATATGGTAAACGAAGTAGTGGTCTTAGCTAACATCCGATCAATAAAGACCTTGACGATGTCTTGGATGCCCTTGATGTTATGGACTCCCTTAAGCATCCTTCTCATCCGCTGACGTACAAATGGATAGGCTAACGCCTTCATCAACTTAGTCTGTCGCTTTATCCGTAGATTGATTATGGCCGAGATAAATTCATCATCCTCTATGAGTCCATCTAATACCTCCCTGACTTCATGATCGTGGTAGGGACGTATATCAGCAAACTCATCTGTCGCAATCTTGGTATCCATCTGGTATTATGGTGAGCCACAAAAGTAAGCTTTTACCTTGGAGACGTCGATGCCGCCATATCTTGACGTCGATGCTATCCTGCGATCAAGACTTAATGATTGTATTCATCAATGAATAGTTGCCGCACATACTCCTCGCACTGTTGGGCTCTATATCGCCGCCAGTGTTGACCGATGTCGACTCTACTATCTATGACCTGCATGAAGTTGCGCTGCGGCTTCTTACGCTGTAGAGCATTTATGAGTTCTTTTTCTACTGATCTATCCGTCACCTCAGTCACAAAATCCTCCATAACGAATATCATCTTCTCAATGGGCATCGGTGGCACTATGATAAAGTCATCAGGTTTCATCTCGTCAAGTACTTGATTGTCTGATTCCGGGTCTACAGTTATGATCTTACGGTTCTTCCTATGGATGTAGCAGGTGTTGCCTTGATTGACGAGCTTGGCGACTTTCTTTACGATTTCATGTGGTGAGAGCATACTGATCGGATATGGGATCAATGATACACTGTATCTCTTGCAAAGGCGTAAAGCTTTTCATCTTCTTTTATGTCTCCCCTTCAGGTTCGCCGACTATTGCTAACGATTCCTATTACAGTGCCAACTCATCGGGATTATTCGTTTATAAATTCTACCCGCCGTGCAAGCGATGTTTTTCTCGCATTGACGCTAAGGCCCAGAGCTTTTCATCTTCTTTTTTATCTCCCTGTCAGGGTTATATAGCGCACAGTGTGCTAAGGCATAATTATATTCCCTCCTATCTGGATTCTGATGTTATTCGTGAGTCCATCAAGAAAGAATCGATTATCATTTATTATGGTATGAGAATCTCACCCCTGTCTTGCCCTCATGCCAAATCAATCCTCTCAATGGGAGAAAAGCTGCTGATGAATTCTCTGGGTAAAGTCAACCCAGTACAATCACTTCGCAACACTTAGGGTCGCCATATCTATATCAAGGTGAGCATAGCGATCCTGGACCTCCTCCTCTAACCAAGTCGGAAAAACAAAGTGCAAGGCATAATGGGTAATGACCAAAAAGCTCAGAACGAATGAACCGATTATAATCCACACCACAGGTAAGCTTTCAAAATGTCCGTTGTAATAAAAAACATGGAACACTGTTCCTAATAAAATGACATCATTAGTCACTAAGCCATTGATGACGGTACTATAAGAGTTGACAACCAACAAGTTACTATTCAATCCATTCCTATTTTCTTTAATAGATTGCCGACCGTGATATTTAAAGAACATGCTGATAAAGCCTGCCGTAATCCATATAATCAAACTATGAGGGATGATCGAGCCAACCAGATTGATATAAAAGAAGAATACGGATGCCAAACCAATTGTCAACAATACCTTAGGAAGTTTAAAATAGCTCAGTAAATATCCGATTATCCTGCGCCACCATTGCTTTTGAACTTGATCTACATACTTTTCCTGCATCTTGGTAAATCCATATATACCAAAGGACTTATACACCTTATGAAGCGCCTGATCAAATGATAAGTGCGGATCTAGGGCCTGTAACTCTTCGATGCGATGAGCGATGTGATCAACTAACTCAATCTGAACATCGTAGAACTTAACATACTTCTTCCGTGTGAAGTCTAATATGGTCTGTATCTGAGCTGTTGTAAGACTGTGCATGACTTAGCTCGCTATCAGATGTTTATAATTCTGCTCGACTTCGGCCTTCAACCTATCGGGAAATACAAAGATCATGGCATGCATCAGAATGATCACAAAAGAAACAAACACACTGATGACTATTAAGACAAACCATGGCAATGTCGGAGGACAAAAAAAGAGTGGATCAATTAAAATATGTAATGGGAACAATGAGAACATTGCAATGACGCCCATATATGCATCGACAGAGAGCAGTTTCTTATTGGTAGAGATGAGTCTTCTTTTTGCGAATATTATCAAAAGGATTATTACCATCATACCTATGACCGATGTCATCAGCATCCAGAGGTTATAGTCAATATCACCAATGTAAGGATATAGAAATCCCTGCTTCATGAATAAGTAGATGAAAAAACTCAATATCATCGTGAAGATAATCTTGGGCAATTTAAAGTAGCTTTTGATATAGGACCATAGATGCCTTATCCAATAGCGCTGCAGTCCAAACATCTTTTGTTCCTGGACCTTAGTAAATCCGAAAACTCCAAAGGACTTATACACCATATGAAGCGCCCGATCAAATGACAAGTTAGGATCATCAACTTGCAATGCTTCTATCTCATCAGCGATGTGATCGACAAGCTCAATCTGCACATCATAATACTTGATATACTTCTTCTCTGTGAAATCGAATATGGTCTGTATCTGAGTGGGTGTGAGTTTGCTCATACTTGTTATTTCGCCACCTCCAAATCTTGAAAAAACTTAATTTCTATTAACATAGCCGGGCGATATATTGCGTATCTATACCAAGCTGAAGAGAATAGCATGAAGACACATAAGCCCACTATAACCATCTCCATTAGATCGATGGTATGATACTCTGAAATGAGAAGCATCAATGGAAACAAGAAAAAGAGATCACTACAACTAATCTCGTTGTAACACCTATATTTCAATGACTGAGATCGACTATGAGGATTAAGCTTATGCTGCATGTAATCCACTAATAAGAATATACACCAGAGTGCTATTACAGCCCACTGAAAGTATAAGACTATAATGAACGTACTTGTATCAATGAGGAAGTAGGTAACTAAAAAAGTCATGCCGAGTAGACCTATGATTGCGCCTACGTGTTTCGGGTTTGTGAGATATTTAAAATAGTCGAGCAAATAGTTTTTAATGGCCGTTCTCTTTTGGATGCTAACCATCCGTTTTATCTCTCTGCCATGATCTAGTTGGTCGATAGTCTGTATATATGCGTCCCTAAATTCAAGATTGGGGTCTTCGACCCATTTTTGCTCAATGATTGATGCAATATGATCAACTAGTTCATAGCGTACTTCAATCCAGTCTATCTTCATACATGCATTAATATGCTTGTGAATGAAGTTTATTTGTTCTTCGCTTATTCTAATCATAAAGCCATTGTTATGAGGTCATGATGTAATTCTGAATATCGAGCGAGGTCTTGTTTGATTCCGTTCTGCAAGTAATGAAACTTAAACATGAAGAATAGCAGATATGTAAATACTGCGATTGCAACGATCGGATCAGACCACCATCCGAGATCAAACCGATATATTAAATAGATACTTAATAAAGGCGTGTTAGTAACCCAAGCACTCTTGATGAATACACGAGCCGAGGAAATACCAAAGTGTCCATATTTTCTCCTTATATCGTATGAAACAATAGTCTCTGCAACTCCTGTTAAAACGCAGCCTAATATGAATAGCCATAAGGCGTGTACCTTGGTAATTAAAACTATCTGATAGATCATAAGGAGCAATAGGATACTCAAAAAAACCTGTGGTGGTCTAAAGGTCTTCAACATTGTCTTTAGGTGATGCGACACAAATGCTTTCCAAGTTTCATAAATCTTAGACCGTTCAATCTTTCTTATTCCTTTAGGCCCGCCAATAGTGGCAAATGCTTCATTTAGTGCTGTGTAGAAGGGCATCTCAGGATTTTGTGCGGTCGACTCTTCGATGTGGGCCAATAGATGATCTGCGATTTCTAACCTCACATCAAAGTAATCGTGGCGCAAAAAATCACTTACTTGATCATGCACTGTATGGATCTGATTCACGGTTAACTCCATCATGCTATCAGTTGTGTTTTGTATTCCTCTATGAGTGGTGCAATTAATCGCTGACACACATTGAGGTGATAGTAATATGACCACATCAAGATGTATATCATCACAATTAGAGCGCCGTACATGAGATCAGGAGCAGAGTCTGTAGAGGGTCCACTCATCAACATATTGTAAGGGAGATATAGTCCAGCGAATAGTTGATATTTATACTCGTAGAAGAAATTTACGGAAGAATCACCTGTGCGAAACTCAGCAATAGTATCTCTGTTGAAGTATACTTTTACCCCCTCATATAGGATTACTCCGATTAAAAGCATTGTAAATCCCAATTCCAAATAAGCTGGATTAATCAAATACCAGACTAAGAATAATAACGGACTTAAGGCAAGATGAACAACCCAGTTCCTCACAAACCGCTTGAGAAATTGCCTGAAGATCAAGTTCTGCTTAGTCTTATAGAAGTTGTTAGCAATCTCATAAATCCGTTGAGAACCTCCAAAAGTCTCATGATACTTATAGACCTTCTGTCGGAACTGAGGACCAGACACTATAGCAAAATCATCTCCTAACTCGGTGACATAATGATCCACCAACTCAGCTCTCATATCACTGAAATTAGCCTTGCTATGAGATCGCTCCAGGATTGTATTAAACAGGTTATCGATGAAATTAACCTTCTCCTCTTCAGTAGGTCGTGCGCTGATGTTGTTATAGCTATAGTGTAAGCTATAATCCTGTGGTCGCCATTGTCCTGTCTTACTCCACATAGCTCAGGTGATTACGGGTTGAATTAAGAAGAGTGATACATATTGATCAAGTTTACCACTTAACTTGGGTTGGGTGACGTGCTTCTTATAATACAATCTCCAACCATATAGATATAGACAGAACAGATTGAAGAAGTTCAAGTAAATAAATCCAATTGGGTCAACTGAAAAACCCATAATTAAGGGCATTAAGCAATTGCCCAGAACAAATAAAGGGAGTTCAATAACGCCTCTTTCCAAGAATGAAAGATCAGAAGTGCTAATGGATTGAAGTCTGTTTTTTCTTTGAAGTATTGCGATTTTCTCGTTGACGTCTTCCATAAATTTTTTGCTTTGCCTATTCCTTATCAGGACAGTAATCATAAATACTCCGATCACTAAGAGATATAGTGGTAAATACAGATCCAGTGAAGAGAACTTAGCACAGAATATCAGCAAGGCCAAGGCCGTAATATGCCAGTGCCAATGAGATAAAAACCAAGCTATGTATTCTTTAAAATAAGGTATTAGGGCAGTGGATCTTATGGATTCATTAGCGATGTCTACCACCTTATTCGATCCACCAAATTTCTCATAAGAAGCTAATACATGTTGCTTAAATTCTTTCGCATTCTCTGTGTAGAAATTTGCCCCAAGTTCCGTTACGAAATGATCCACCAGCTCTGCCCTGACATCAAAGAAATTAGCCCTTGAGTTAGAGCGCTCCAAGACGCTGTTGATTAAGTTATCGATGAAATTAATCTTCTCCTCTTCCGTAGGTCGTGCGCTGATGTTGTTATAGGTATAGTGCAAGCTATAATCTTGAGGCCGCCATTGTCCAGTCTTACTCCACATAGCTTAAGCGATTTTGGTTTCTGCGATGACTTGCGATCTATATTCGTCGAGTAGCGGTGCTATACGACGCTGACATACCTTGAGATGGTAATAGTAGGCCCATGAGAGATAGTAGATCATTATCAGAATTATTACATTTAATGGCCAATAGAAACTAGTATCTCTAATTGGATTTGTTAGCTCATAAGCATAGTACAACATCCATGGTAGCAACATTTTGTATTGATAAAACAAGTTTATAGCCGACGCTCCTGATTTCATCTGACTGATCGCCTTTCTATCTCGGACATACTTTACACCTTCTATTATGCCGAATATCAAAACTAAAATTATCAATGCAATCCCTATCTCAACATTAGTGTAATAGGTATATGCTGCATAAGCTATCGGTAGAAAAGCAAGATGCGCTGGCCAAAAACTTAGTACCCACCTGTGGAATTGCTTTACGATGAGCTTATTCTTAGTGGCATAAAAATTAGTAGCAATTTGATTGATCCGTTTATGACCTCCAAAGGAATCATGAAATTCATGTACTTTCTCTCTGAAGAGGTATCCTCTCTCTACATTGAAATTATCACCAAGTTCCGTTACGTAATGATCTACGATCTCGGTTCTGAGATCACTGTAATTCCCCTTGCTATTGGATCTCTCTAATATCGTATTTAACAAATTATCTATAAAGTTAACCTTCTCCTCTTCAGTAGGTCGTGCGCTGATGTTGTTATAGCTATAGTGTAAGCTATAATCCTGTGGTCGCCATTGTCCTGTCTTACTCCACATAGCTCAGGCGATTACGGGTTGAGTAATTAATTGTGCCTTATACTGCTCAAGTAGTGGTGCTATGCGGCGCTGACATACCTTGAGGTGGTAGTAATAGCCACATCCACATATGTAATAGACAAATGGAAATATGAATGCACATAACCATTTAGCATCAACCAGATCCAGTATGCTCAAAAAATTGAATGGCAGTGTCAACATCAACAGGACTTGTAATTTATATTGATAAAAGAAATTGACTGAAGAGTGCCCTTGTTTAAAGCGTCGGCGTAAGTCTCGATCCTGATGATACTTATAACCCTCTACTATCACAACTGCTATTGTTGTGATGAGCATCACACAAGTCTGTGTCATTACATCAACCGAGTAACTTAAGATAATTGCTATCGGTATAATCAGGAGGTGGATAGGCCAATACCTCAGCATCCAACTGCGAAACTGCTTATTAATTAATTGATGTTTAGCTTGAAAGAAATTGTCAGCAATCTTGGATATACGCTTAGGACCACCGAATTTCTGATGATATCCATAGACCCTTTGCTCGAACTCCTCTCTGTCAGATATAAAGAAATCGTCGCCAAGCTCTGCTACATAGTGATCGACCAGCTCCATCCTCAAGTCACTAAAGTTTGCTCTGCTGGCAGATCGCTTGAGGATCGTATTAAAGAGGTCGTCAATAAACTGAATCCTCTCTTCATCTGAGGGTTGAGTGCTTATATCACTGCGTTCAGCCTGAGGTCTACACATGCCATCTTCATCCCTCATACTTAGGCGATTTTGGGTTTAAGGATGAGATTAATACTGGCAATGAAGTCCTGCATCGCTGCCAGTTGGTGATTGACTTCTGTCTTGCCACTTTCTGTCAGACGATAGTACTTGCGCATACGATTGCCAATGCTGCGTATCTCAGTAGTGAGGATGCCCTTACCCTCGAGTCTATGCAGTGCAGGATAAAGGGCTCCTTCTGTGAGCTTCATCTCACCGGCCGTGAGTTCTTTGACCAGCTGAGTAATCTGATAACCGTACATCTCGTCATGCTCATCGAGGAGCTTAAGGATGATGGTGTCGAGACTACCTCGTAGTAACTTAGGATCAATCATGATTCTAATATACCTAATTTTATTAGGTATAAGAATCTTAGGTATGGTTTTGGCTCATATATGTCTCGCAGAGACATTAAAGCACAAAGCTTATATCAGTGTTTATCAGTTATTGGATTCGTCAAGATAATACTGGTGCCGAACCATGCGATCTAAATAATGTCCCCTCTTAATTCTGCACTAAGGTTACATTATCCACAACTAAGACACCATCATCCGCTCCCAAGTCAAATAAGACTCTGCTGTTATCACTACCTACGGGTGGAGATAGAGTCAGCGTATAAGTTTGCAAATCCGCATTAATCGAAACGGTCTGTATATCTGCCTCAAAACTACCCTCATTAAGACCTATGCCTGCGACGATAGTTCTCATATCATCTTCTTCTGAAGTGGCAGCATCAAAACTAAGCGCATAGCTAACTCCTGCCTCCAATGCTACAGGATGACTCAGATTAACATCAAAGGCATTAGCTGCCAACTCATTGTCAGAGAAATTAAAGCTATTATCGTTCTCCGTCTGCACATTGAATGCATTACCAAACCAACTTTCCATCCCCATCTCAAAATCTCCATTTGTCAATAAATTTCCTTCGGTTCCTGTGCTGCCTCCTCCCATGTTGCCACCACCTGTGTTACCTCCACCTACGGAGCCTTCTATCTGCTGTACATCATCCAAGAAATAAAGTGAATTATCCCCTGGGGTCCCATTATCATAGATTAGGACCAATCTATTATAGTCTACTGAATTATTGATCGTTCCACTATAATCAAATATGAGTTCCTGCCATTGATTGGCCACTGTGGTCCGGGCTGTTGCTACGGCTTGAGATGCTTGTCCAATAGCACCATCTTCAAATGCTAATAGTACCTCAATATTGGCAGATGGCGAAAATACCAACGCACTGACTTGTGCTCCATCCGAGAAGTCCACAGAAACTTGCAGATCCATAAAGATGCCAGCAAAAGTTTCGGAGCCTATTACCTTTTGCGTCTGCAGTACATTATTACTGCCATTGGTACTTCCTAAAGACGGATTGGACACAATTAACGATGGAGCCCCACCGAATTCTATCGGGTCGTAATCCAACGAAGCAGACTCAAATCCGATAGGGAGCATCAATTGGCTATTGTTAGAATCGTTAACATTATTTCCTGCGTCTACCTCTGTAATGGTCAATGAACCTATAGCTGCCTCACCATTGAGAGAGGCAGTGATGAGCGTTGTGCCCTGGTTGCTCAATATGCGTATAACGCCAAGGTCATCAACTGTTGCAACGCCTTCATCACTCGAACTAAAGTCAAAGTACGATGGATTGGCGGCTATAGACACGAACTGTGTATTGCCCGTAAGACTGCTTGTGACATTGTAATCAACAAATAAATCTGTAACAGCAATAGTACTTCCAGGTGTTGCCGCGGCTACTCGATCCTGCCCGTTAAAGACGATAGAGAGATTCTGCTCAACGAGAGAGGTTTGTTCAAATCGCAGCTCATCTAACCAAAAGGAATACCCAAAACCATTAGTGCTGGCAGTCCCCGCAGCGAATAAAAACATCCCACGCTCCTGAACAAGTCTGGCAGCATTAGGAATCGGGATGAAATATTGATTCCATCCTGTGGTCAGATTGATCTGAGTTGATACCGCAAATGAATTAGTCTCAAAGTCAGTCCCAAATCCAACATCTATGGTTGCCGTTGTCGTACTAAATGCATAAAACGAGAAGGTATTATAGGCTGTCAGATTCCTTCCTTCACCACGATCTAGGAATATCCCTCCTATAAAGTTGCCATCGGGATCATTAGGCGCCGGCACATCAATCCGTATGGATGTAGTTCCTTCAAAGGCTTCACTATTATCTGTGCCAAAACCTCTTGTATTAGCTCCAGCAGCAGGATCAAAGGATACAAAAAATTGATCAGTCAAGTTAACCGGCACATCGGTAAACACCTCGGCTATATCCGGAAATGTAGCCAATTGAAGATTGTCATCATCTGGTTGACATCCTGCGAATAGCGCAAGAATTAAAATCGCTTTTATAAAAGCATAAGCTGTTTTATACAATAATTTCTCTTTCATCTCCTCTTAATTTCCAATGTTAATATGTAGGTATGTGCGGATTTCCCACTCGTTACCATTCGGGAAACCTTGGTCTATTGGATCCATAAATTCGAATCGAGGTGAGAAATTATCCAGTGCTCTCCACTTATAAGCCACTCCTAATCTCGTATTTGGAAGGACAAACCAATCTGGCTTTCCGATCGTAGTAGACAAATCTAACTTGACTTGCAATGGATAGGTTAAGTTGAAATCTCTGTGAAAGTCAAAAGGTCCCCAATCATCTACCTTCACTTCGGAGAGTAGCTTAATCTTTTTATAAATAATCCTCAGATCAGATCCATATCGGTTGATAACACGAGAGTCATCACCCCTAGCTTGTCCATTACCCCCGTATAAGTTAGCTATCAAGCCGAACTCTGGTGAGGGCTTACTTACTACTCTGGCATGGACCTCCCATAGATCTTGGGCAGGTGGTGCACCAGCAAAGGCCACTGGAACACGGCTGCTACCAAAAAATCCGATCGCCGCATCTTGCGTCGTCGGAAGATGTCGAAATACAAAACCTAAGTTAGCCGCAAATTTTGCATCCTCTGCACGGTCGTTATCCCATTGATAAAACCACGAGCCTGGCGACGGATCATACGTAAATAGGATTTCTCCTGCCGTCTGCTCTCGATTAGACCGCACTACAAAAGGATCTGATATAATATTTCTAGCTTGTGCTGGAGCAGCAGCATCCAGAGGTATGGGGTCTTCTAATGGTTGCTGCCATAAGAAATTAGGGGCGATCTGAAAGTTTCCTAGCGTATAGGTAAAACCCGTCAGGACGTTGTATTGATTGCCACTGCCACTATCCTTGAGGCGCCATCCTGTGAAAGTCTGTGTGAGGTCAGCACCACCAAAGGCTACCAGGCCCTGCGCCGCACCCTGAGCGTACCAATTGAATGCGCCGCCCGTGTATGTTAATTTAAATTTTCCTCCCCAGTTATCCCGAGATTGAATTGTATTAATAAAAGCGTTTTCACTGCCTGTATCATCTGTACGGATGACTTGATATTCTCTTCCATTCAACGGAGAACCACCCCATATCCCTCCTAACTCAACATCGAAATCTCCAAAACTCCGTTGTACATAGGCCGTAGCTCGTCTGGTTCTGGGTTGAGGTATAGCGACCGATGTAAGACCAGCAGAAGGCTCTGCTAAATCTTCATGAAAGACTCCAGCGAATTTTGTTTTGCCGACTTGTTTCTCATATTTCACTAATACAGCAGGGTTCGCTCCCCACCATAATTCTGGTCCAAATGCCACTTTTAGGCCTTCGAATTGTCTCTTACCTGTGAATTCAAATCCAAATGGCGCCAATCCATTGTAGATGTCAATATTGGGCCCATAGTTAGCCTCAGGATACAAGCCAAAGAAATCACCCTCATATCCCCAGTGATAATGACCAGTTCTATAAAATCCTCTTACATCAGCATATTTCGAATTCCAATCAAAGTCCGCTTGGTAAATCTGAACCCGATTATTATCAATGAAAGTAACCGGACCATTGTCTGTGATGATCTCTACAGAGCGGCCTCTGTTTTCAAAAAATATTTCATCTATAGGATTGGTTGCCACATTGCCTAAAATATTAGCTACAACATTTGCTCTGACGCCTGGAGTAGGGTTAGCCTCAACACCTATGTAATAAGACTCCATATTATCAAATCCCAGTCGATCAGGAAATACAGGATTTGATGGGTCCGCAGCAGATGGAGTGGTAATGCTTGAACCTCCAGTATTGAAGGTTGTGAACTCCGCTCTAAAGGTGCTTAATCTAATCTTAGAGTTTGATGTGCCTTCTAATGCAGCCTTGTCTCCTCGAGCCTTGAGCACTGCATCAATTAGTTGAATACTGTTAAAATGATTGTCTACAGACTGTTGGGTGACACCTAGGTCATATGGATTCAGTTGATGAGCTTCTTTTAATGTGTAATAGGCTGCTCTCGGATACAAGGTGTACAACCCATTTATGTTAGTAGGTCCTTTGGCACATATCCCGAACCACTCTTCATTCATATTATTTTGCCCTTCTTCAAAGTCACTCTGATACCCCCCATTGGACCACGATGCATTATTATCATGTACATCAAGATTAGTTTCTTGACCAAACTTCCACCAGCCGTCACTAAACTGGAAGGTAAACCCTCCAATTGAGTTCTGGGCCATACCTAGTCCCGCAGCATTAGCGTATATCTCTTTCCAGTTGCCGAGCATGTAATAGGCCTGCGACTCCTGATCTTCTTGATTTTGTATGGCATTGAAGGCATCTGCTCCAAACTCAGTGAACATGATCGGTTTTCCATATTCTTCTTTAACTCTTGTAAAGGCATCGACGAATGAGATCCCACGATACATATTAGTCCCGTATATGTCTATATCGACGCATTCTTGAGCTATAATATTGAGGAATAATAGGTCCCCGTTACATATTGCTATAGGCCTATCTTTACTGATCTCCTTCATAGCAATTGCCGCCTCATTAAACAATCTGTACATAGCCCGTGCTCGAGGTTTTATTCGACTATCCTCTTCGGGTATATCTTCTGTCTCTGGCCCATCCCAAAAAAGCCCATAATTATTCTCGTTACCGAGTAGAAACATGAGCACGCCAGGAGTATCCTTGAATTGTCGAGCGAGGGCCTTCGTTTCTCTAAGTAGCAAGTTCTTTACTTTACGATCGCCATAATCCGTTATAGGTTCCCAAGTACCATCTATCGTCAGACCGTAACGCCCGAATGAGTGGTTGATCATTGTATAAATACCGTAGGTCTCATAGATGTATTGCACCCACTTCGGATGAACACCGCTATATAGTCTGATCGCATTTACTCCCATATTACGGAGCAGCGACATCTCAGCATCAAGAGCTGCCTTGACGATGTGATCTGGCTGATTCCAGAATTGATATGCTGTTGTCGCGACAGTCTGACCCCTCGGGATGTAATCCCAGTTCATCCCATTAATCATAAATCCTTTACCATCTACAGACAATCGCATTCCAGTATTATCAGTTTGAATAGATACCTGATTGGCTTGAGCGGCTAAATAAGAGGAGGATAAAAGAAGGATAAATGCTAAGAAGAAATGTTTCATAAAAAATGATAATTGCATAAGGTTCTTTCTAGCAGTAGAAAGATCTTCAAGATTATGCTCAAAGTATGCGAATAAATTCTTAATTAAAGCATCTGAGTTGTACTATAATTAATCACTGCTCTCACTGAAATCATTAAGGAGGCATCATATTTTGAGATAAGACATATCATTATTTTTACTCTTGCATTTGGATTCGAACCTTAGCACAATTTGGTCTTTTACATAGATAAATATTCTAAACTCATCTACCTTTAATGCATGCACATCAATAAGGTGATTATACTATTCTTGATTATTGCTGTTTCTTGCCAACAACGAGAGGATGACACTCTGTTTAGTCTCGTTTCAAGTAAGAGGAGCGGAATTGAGTTTTCAAATGATCTTACAGAGTCATATGGCTACAATATGCTCTTGTTTTCTAATTACTACACAGGCGGTGGAGTCGGGATTATTGATATCAATAACGACAACTTACCTGATGTCATCAATAGGCACCGGGATAGTTCTCCATAACGACCAAAGCAAACAAGTAATAGAGCTCAATCCATATCGAGGCTATCTATCTTCCGTTGAAAATCGAGCACATTTTGGGTTAGGTGATAATGATAAGGTAGATTCTATAAAGGTGTATTGGCCTGATGGAAAATCGTCGCTGCATAAGACAACGGTAGTGGATACACTGCTAACACTATCTTATCCTGAAGCATCAGCAGTTGGACCATTAATTGCTAACAGAGTCAGGCGTAACCATTTTATATGTAGATGGTAGTATGCTCAGAATATCTAACTACTGCAACTCCAGACTATTGTCGATCCCTAGATGAATCAGAATGCGATGCCAGAGTGGTTCACCTAGCAATTAATTGCTGCTAAGAGTAGCTTTAAGTTCTTCATAGCGATCAAAAGCATCTTGCCCTGGCATCTGATCAGTATCTCCTAGCAGGTTATATAGGTATGAGATTTGATCCACCAATCGCGGCAACTCATATATGCCTTCTCTCGTTTTGAGCTGTGCAATCTTGTGATCAATTTCAATTGCTCGCTTACTATCTTCAACAGACATATCCTTCTTTTTAGAGAGCGCTTTATTCTCCTTTTCTAAATCTTCTAATGTGCGTCTTGCTTCACTGAGAAGGTCTTTCACCTTCCTGTGGAGTGCAACTTGCTCAGCGATCTCATTAAGAGTTACATGCTGTTCTAGTCTTGGATCCATCAATAGTTCAAAAGATTGGTCCTTCTGCTCATCCTCTATTGTCAGTCTAACAGTATATATACCTGGAGGCGCTGGCGGACCGTTTTTATATCTTCTGTCTTCATCTTTATGCCAAGGTCCTGCCTCGGTCATATCCCAGCGATATCGATTGAGGCCGATATCAGTTGATAGACTATTGTCGACGATGTATTCTACTCGATTAGTGGACATGTCTTCCTTTACTTGATCCGCAATTTTCACCTTGTCACTATCGCTAAAAAATGTGTTAATTACGGCTCCACCACTGTTGATGACTTCGAGTTTGAGAGGTGTTGATACTGAATCGACGAGAGTATAATCTATGATCACTGCAGGTCTGGGATACCTAGGCATCTCACTGCTACGAGCACCTGAAGGATATCTAAATCTATACGTATCTCGCGGTCTGAAAAGGGATGCTTGATCTACTGTGAGACTAGTCATTTGCGAAAGCGTAGAGATATTATCTAATATCCAAAATGACCTGCCCATAGTAGACATCACCAGATCACCTCGATGGATCCGCATATCAGTGATTGGCGTAACTGGCAGATTATGTTGGATGCTATGCCAGCTTGCTCCGTCGTCCATAGACATATATAGACCATACTCGGTACCCGCATATAAGTGTCCTTCCTTGTTGGGGTCTTCGCGGATGACACGGCAGGGGTGATCATCAGGTATACCATCCGTTATCAAATTCCAGGATCTGCCATAGTTGCCGGTGCGATAGATATATGGTTGCCAATCGCCCAACTGATACCTCAGTATACAGGCGTACGCCTTGGCAGGATCATGATGTGAAGGCTCGATCGCATCTACTCTCCCGCCAGAAGGCAATCCCTGTGGAGTCACGTCTGTCCAGTTGCCACCGCCATCTCTGGTGACATGTATCGGGCCATCATTGGCGCCAACCCATATTAGACCCTTTTCGATGGGTGACTCCTGAATAGCGTATATAGTACTATAAAACTCCTCGCCAGTAATATCTCTGGTGATCGGACTGCCAGAGATGACTTGCTTATCTGCCTCAAAGGCGGTCAGATCTGGAGAAATCGTCGTCCAAGTCTTCCCTTCGTCGGTGGTCCTATGCACATACTGCGAGCAATGATAGATCACATCAGAATTATGTGGGGAGATGTGTATTGGGGACACTCGCTGAAATCTGTATTTCAAATCCTTGGGATTGTGGCCATACATGTTAGAAGCACCAACGTAATATGCCTTTTCGGTACCAGTAGTTTTGTCATATACGCCAAATCTCCCCTTGCAATTAGAGTATATGATATTAGGATTGCCAGGCTTGGGAATGGCTGGGCCCGTCTCACATCCTCCTGTGTTCATAATATATCCGAGGCCCGGTTGTTGGATTCCGAATGGCGCCATAACTGGCACTGATACGGTGGAATAATTATCCTGCATCCCACCATATACCCAGTATGGATACTGGTCATCAACGGCTATCTGATAGATTTCGGCAGTAGGTTGATTGAACTGTGTGGACCAGGTCTTGCCACCATTGGTGGTGACATTGGCACCACCGTCATTAGATTGGATGAATAGATCAGGGTCATGCGGATTGATCCACATTTCATGATTGTCTCCATGAGGTGACGACTTCCGCTTCCAAGTCTTGCCACCATCTGAGGACTTGTGGTAAGGCCCTGCCATCGAGTAGATGACATCAGCGTTAGTAGGATCTACTTTGATATTGGTGTAGTAGAAGGGCCTGTTGCGGATGCCCTTATGATCGGATACTTGAGTAAATGTTTCACCTTGATCTGTCGACTTATAGAATCCACCTTCCTTCAGTGGAGCCTCTATCAGTGCATATACAAGTCGTGAATCAGCGGGACTCACGGCGAGATCGATCTTACCGATCAACTCTTGTGGTATTCCCTCTTCTATTTTGTCCCACGACTCTCCTCCGTCCAGCGACTTGTAGATGCCTCCTTCTTTTAATGTGCCTCCACTTATGATAGTCCAGGGCTTGCGCTCAGCCTTCCATGCTGCTGCATAAAGAATCTCAGGGTTAGTAGGCATCATCTCAACATCGGAGATTCCCGTTTGTTCCGAGATATATAGCACCTTGTCCCATGTCTTGCCGCCATTAATGGTCTTGTACAGTCCACGTTCCGCATTAGCTTGAAATGCCTGACCGATCGCAGCAACATACACGATGTTATGATTATCAGGATGGATGCGCACCGCTCCTATCTGTCCTACATCATCCAGTCCTATATGTGTCCATGTTGCACCTGCATCAATAGACTTGTATAGCCCCTTACCGGAGATGATATTACTTCTGAGGCCATCAGTACCTGTGCCTACATAGATAATGTTGGGATCATCTTGAGCCACATCAATGGACCCAATAGAAGGCGTTGCAAAATATCCATCGGAGATATTTACCCAGCTGATGCCAAAGTCTTCTGTCTTCCAGACACCTCCGCCAGTCGCTCCCATATAAAAGGTTCCAGGCATACTGGCTACCCCTGCAACAGCAGTGACTCGCCCACCACGGTATGGGCCCAACTCTCTGAACTCCAAAGCCTCCAGTTGGGCGTCAGCTTCTGTTACTATACCGGTCAATATCAATGCTAAGACTATCGTGCGAATCATGGATTCTTGTTTGGATGAAAAACGACTTTAATATACAGACTAGTTGATAATCATTGTCGCTGGCTTCAAGAAGAGGCTTATTAGAAGAATAACTACCTTACTGATGAAGAACTACGAATCAATTGAGTCACTAATATACATGGCGTCTAATAAGGAATTCTTAGCGGAGATTGACTGGAATAGCGTACGTGGGATTTATAAAAAACTGAGCGACGAATTTCATGTGCTAACTGAGCCATTTAAAGTGCAACTGAGCAATGAGCTGAAGCTGCAGCTTGATCATCTTATCATCGCTATTGATGGAGTAGATAACACCTTGGATGAGTTGGCGGCGGCTGCAGTAAGAAACTCTCTTTCTTCAGAGATGATTGAATTTCTCAGTGATAATAGAAGCATATTCTCGCACCCACAGGCGGAAGATACACTCAGAGGAAAATTGAATACCCTCAAAATTATTCTGAGTCAGATTGATAATAAGAGTGGTTTTATTCAGGCGACTAAAGACATTCTGAACTTCACAGAATTAAAAAGACACACAACAGACCCAAATCAACTCATAGAACTTGTCGTGAAAGAAGGGACCGCAACTGCCCAACTTCCACTGAGCATTCTTATTGATTCGTCAACTCATGAATTTCGTTCATTCTTTACTCAACTATGTGAATTAATGGGAATAGTTGATCTGATTTTTGACTTAAGAAGTGATTATAACAACAAGCTAATTTCAATTAAGCCTAGTTTAAACTTATACCTTAGACTTATTCGGATTTCAGCATCAAGGGGTCTTCGTCTGATCAGAGCATTTCCAAAGAAGCTCAGCTTCTTGAAGTACTGTACGAAATTTGGCTATGTCTTAATGACTGAATGACGTCAAGCATTACTAAACCGTCATGATGTCTTTCTCCTTAGTGGCTAACATCGATTCGATTTTAGATGTGTAGCTTTTGACCATGCTATCTACTTCTGCTTCCTTCTTCTTGCCACTATCCTCTGGATAACCATCTTTCACCTCCTTCTTGATGAAGTCGATCATCTTATGACGACCATTGCGAAGGCTCACCTTAGCATCTTCAGAGAGCGTCTTCGCTTGCTTTGCAAGATCTTTTCTGCGCTCCTCAGTTAGTGGTGGAATAGAGATACGGACGAATTCGCCATCATTCATTGG